>CAZLDC010000025.1:0-10761 GCA_964558385.1 uncultured Gammaproteobacteria bacterium | reverse complement strand
GAGCGAAGGAAAAAAAGGCAGACGAAGGAACACTGCGGATCTGGTCTATAGAAGTATTGCCCGGTCCGGTCATGAAACGGTGGCATGCGGTATCCAAAGGTCAGGCACACGCATTTAAAAAGCGAATGACACACATTAGGGTGACACTGACAGACGAGAAAAGTAAAAATTAAACTTTAAACTTTAAACTTTAAACTTTAAACTTTAAATTTTTCATTTTGAATTTTTTAATTTTGAAGTTTGAATTTGAGCGAACGCGAATATGGGTCAAAAAATACATCCAAGAGGGTTCAGAATTGGTCCGGTCTTTAACTGGTCGAGCCGATGGTACGCGGGCAGCAGAGATTACAGCAAGCTCCTGCTTGCTGATGTTGCGCTGCGTCGGGAATTAGGCACAAAGCTCAAGTCCGCGGGACTGGCGCTTGTCGAGATTGAGCGGTCCATTAACAAAGTGAAAGTCACGGTACACGTTTCCCGGCCGGGAGTGGTGATCGGACGGGGAGGAAGCGGGCTTGAAGTGCTCAAGAAATTTATTGAGGGATTTCTTAGTCGGCTGCTGGATTCCTCGCATAGTAAAACACAGGGAGGCGGCGGCGTGAAGGTGGATATTGCCGTCGAGCCCGTGAAGGAGCCGAATTTAAATGCGACGTTAGTCGCGACGACCATTGCTGATCAGTTGGTTCGCCGGATGCCGCACAAGCGCGTATGTAATCAGGCGGTAGAGAGGGTTATATCCGCAGGAGCCAAGGGTGTTCGGATACGGCTGTCAGGACGCATAAACGGAGCCGAAATTGCCAGGCGTGAAAAATTTCAGTCCGGTACGATTCCACTATCGACGATACGGGAAGACATAGATTTTGCCATAGCACCGGCACTGACGAAATCCGGGTATATTGGGGTAAAAGTATGGATTTGTAGGAAGTGAGTGGAAAGTCTATAAAGTCGAAAGTCTATAAAGTCCCTTAATTCAGATTTTTGACTTTATGACTTTAAGGACTTTTGACTAATTTATGTTAGCACCAAAAAGAGCCAAACACAGAAAAGAATTCCGCGGCAAGCGCGGAGGCCTTTCTTATCGTGGCAGCGAAGTAAATTTCGGCGAATTTGGGCTCAAGGCGATGACCGTCGGATGGGTCGGGAGCCGGCAGATAGAAGCTGCCCGCCGGGCGCTTACGCACTATACCAAACGCGGGGGAAGAATCTGGATCAGGATTTTTCCGCACAAACCGATTACCAAAAAGCCGCCGGAAACACGGATGGGAAGCGGTAAAGGAGACGTAGCGGAGTACGTTGCCGTCGTTAAACCCGGTCGGATTATGTTTGAAATGGCCGGCGTTCCGATGGAGGATGCCCGCGAGGCAATGCGGCTCGCGTCCGTCAAACTACCGGTCCGGACAAAGTTCATCGTGAAAGAGTAATGATCTATTATCAAATGAGACGCATGGGTCAAATTTGACCAATATCTATGAAAAAAAAAGAAAAACAATCACTTCGGTCCATGTCTGATGCGGATCTAGTCCGCGACATTGGTAAACTGGAGACCGAAATGAAAAAAGCCAGGGTAGAGCGTACGACCAAACCAGTAAAAAATGCGCGAGTGTTCCGGACCAAACGCCTGGGGGTCGCGATCATGCGCACGCTCTTGCGCGAGCGGACGCTTACAACGTAGAATAACAGTCTTGTCGTCTGACGCATATGAATCAAACAAAAGGACAAACGAAAACGGGAAAAGTAGTGTCGGTTGCGATGCAACACACGATAGTGGTTTCGGTCGAGCGGACATTTTCCCATCCCCTCTATCGTAAAACCGTACGCAAAGACCGGCATTTTGTCGCGCACAATACGCTTGACGGGATTGTGGTTGGCGATACGGTGAAGATTGTCGAAATCAAACCAATGAGCAAAACCAAACACTTTATGGTAGTAGAGAAAGTGGAGAGAGGTAAATAAAAAAGCGAAGAGTGAAAAGTGTAGAGTGATTTCACTTTCCACTTTCCACTTTATGCTTTTGACTTAGCTATGATCCAGAGACGTACATCACTGACGGTTGCGGATAATTCAGGCGCGAGAGCGATGGTGGTCATCCATATTTATGGATCCTCCAAGCGGAAATTTGCGGGCCTCGGGGACATCGTCCAGTGTGTCGTGCGCAAAGCAGATCCGGTGGGGCTCGTAAAGGAAGATGAACTGGTGAAAGTTGTTATCGCAAGAGTGCACAAAGAGCACGGAAGGCCGGATGGATCGTATATCCGTTTTGACGATAACGCAGGCGTGATCATTGACAATCCGGATGATAAAAATCCGCGCGGAACGCGCATATTCGGGCCGGTCGCGCGGGAGCTCAAGGAAAAGGGATTTCACAAGATTGTGAGCATGGCATCGGAAGTATTTTAGAGAGTCAAAAGTGAAAAGTGTAACGTGTAAAGTACTCACACTCTACACCCTACACTCTACACTCTACACTATGAAACTAAGGAAGGGGGACACCATTATCGTAACCACCGGAAAGGATAAAGGGAAAAAAGGAAAAGTGGAACAAACGATTCCCGCCCTAGGATCTGTGGTGGTGACCGGAGTGAATGTCTATAAACGCCATAAGAAAAAGAGGGACGAGAAAAATCCCGGAGGTATCGTGGAAATCACGAAGCCCATCAGCGTCGGTAAGGTTGCTCTTATCTGTCCGAAATGTCATCAGCCTACGCGCGTGGGATACATCGTTGTTAAAGGGGAAAAAGACCGGATATGCAGGAAGTGCGAGGGGAAATTATAACCCTGTGACTCATACCTATGACATTACAAGAAACATATAAAAAAGAAATAGTACCCAAACTCAAGAGTGAACTTGGGATTGTCAATCCCATGGCTGTGCCGCGGCTTACCAAAGTCGTCGTCAATTGCGGGATCGGCCGCGAGGCTTTGGCGGATAAAAAGGTGACGGAAAAAGTATCGGCACAACTTGCCGTCATTACGGGCCAAAAGCCAGGAGTAACGCGGGCGCGACGGGCTATTTCAACATTTAAATTGCGCGCCGGAGACATTGTCGGGCTGAAAGTTACCCTTCGGGGAGTGCGCATGTATGATTTTTTTACGCGCCTTGTTATGGTTGCCCTTCCCAGGGTTCGGGATTTTCGTGGCGTATCGGGTACGGGTTTTGACGGAGCGGGCAATTATACCCTGGGAATATCCGAGCAGACGATATTTCCGGAACTGGATTATACGTTGGTTGACAAAATGCGGGGATTTGAAATGACGTTTGTGACGACCGCCAAGAGCAATGAGCATGCCAAAGTATTATTGCGGATGTTAGGCATGCCGTTTGAAAAATAATTATGGCAAAAACATCAGATGTTGTGAAATTTGCACACAAACAGAAATTTTCCGTTCGCGGGAAAAATCGCTGCGGACTCTGCGGCAGAAACCGTGCATTTATGCGTAAATTCGGCATTTGCAGGCTCTGCTTTCGGGAGCTTGCACATAAAGGAGAATTACCCGGTGTGACCAAAGCATCCTGGTAATACGTTAATGAAAACTTAAAACGGTAAACTTTAAATTTTGTTTGTCATAAATTTTTCAGTTTAAAGTTTTAATTTTAAAGTAATTATATGGTTTCAGATCCTATCGGAGACATGTTGGTTCAGATCAAAAACGCTTATATGGCGGGAAAATTTGCCGTGGTCCTGCCGTATTCCGGACTCAAGGAATCCGTCGCGAAGGTACTCAAAGACGAAGGGTACTTGGCTACTGTCTCGAGCTCCGGCAACGGCGTGAAGAAAACGCTCGAACTCGGATTGCGATACGAAGGGGCTGCCCCCGCCATCACCGATGTGAAGCGCAAAAGCAAGCCCGGACTGCGTATCTATGTCAGTAGCGACGCCATTCCCACGGTCATCGGCGGTATGGGGTCGGCCATCGTGTCTACCCCTCAGGGTATTATGACCGGCAAACAAGCTAAGAAAAAACATATCGGCGGAGAATTGTTGTGCGTGGTGTGGTAGAGATGAATGAAAAATTTAAAGTGTAAAATGGTAAACTTTTCTAAAAAGTTTAAATTTTGAAGTTTGAATTTTAAATTATTGTATGTCGCGTATCGGAAAACAAATCATTTCAATAGCAGACAATGCCCAGGTTACTGTATCTGACGGCAGCGTCGTCCTGAAGGGTCCCAAAGGGGAGCGGACACTTCCTATCCCTGAGGGACTTTCCGTTTCGGTTGCCGGTACGACGCTCACGGTCGCAAGAGGCGATGACGCGCGGCAGTCTCGTGCCATACACGGATATTTTCGGTCGGAGCTGAATAATGCGATTATTGGCGTGACGAAAACATGGACCAAGACGCTCGAGTTATCCGGCGTTGGGTATCGGGCTGCGATGAATGGTACGAGTGTCGTGTTGACTGTTGGGTTTTCCCATCCTGTCACGATAGCTGCGCCCGCGGGAATTACCCTGTCGGTGGCAGAGGGGAAAATCGTCGTGTCCGGCACGGATAAGCATGCCGTCGGACAGACCGCCGCGACGATCAGAGCCGTGAAAAAACCGGAACCCTATAAAGGAAAAGGGATCAAATATGTTGGTGAGTATATTCGGCGCAAGGCAGGTAAGTCTGCTAAAGCCGTAGGAGGCGCACCAGGAGCAAAGTAAGCAAGAGAGTGGAAAGTGTATAGTGTATAGTGTCAAGATTTTTACACTTTACCCTTTTCACTTTACACTTTTGACTTTTTTATGAAAACACGAAAAGCATTGAGATTGTCTCGACAGCGCCGCATCCGTGCGGTGGTGCGAGGCACGGCCATGAGACCGCGCCTGTCCGTCTACCGGTCTGGACGCTCCCTGTTTGTGCAGGTCGTCGATGATGCGGCGGGCAAGACGATCGTCTCACTGCGTTCAGCCCAAAAAAACATGACAGCCGCCAAAGAGGCAGGAGTCAAAATCGCGGCTTTAGCTCAAAAAAAAGGTATTCGTGCCGTCGTGTTTGATCGCGGCGGTAACCGGTATCATGGAGTAGTAAAGGCGCTTGCCGATAGTGCCCGCGAAGGAGGACTACAGTTTTAAGTTATGTTAAACTTTAAACTTTAAAATGAAAATTCATATCGAAAAAGTTTGAAGTTTACAGTTTTAATTTTTAATTTCTATGAGACTTCAAACTAAAACAGATCCGCGTACATCATAATTTGCCGAGGAAACCGAACAGGTCAACCGTGTATCCAAAAAGACGAAAGGCGGTAATAAAATTGGCTTTTCGGTGCTCGTTGTCGTAGGAGACAAAAAGGGCAGGGTAGGCGTGGGACTCGGGCAGGCTCCGGATGTATCCTCAGCTGTGAAAAAAGCCGTGAGTTATGCCAAGAAGCACCAGATTATCGTACCGATGCGGGACCGGACGATCGTCCATCAGGTGTACGTCAAACGGGGAGCAGCCAAGATTCTCCTCAAGCCGGCTCCTCCCGGTACCGGAGTTATCGCCGGTGGCGCGGTGCGGGCGGTTGTCGAAGCGGCGGGAATCCGCGACATCAGTTCTAAAATTCTCGGCAGCAAAAATCAGGCATCCAACGTATACGCGACCATGGATGCGCTCAAGCAATTAAAACAGATAAATAAATAAGTTTTCAATTTTCATTTCAAAATTTTTATTGAATTTTTATTTTGAAAGTTTTCATTGTATGAAAATTGATTGAAAAATGAAAAATGAAAATTAAAAATTGAACATTATGGATCGTACTCAATTACCAAAGCTCACCAGACGCCCAAAGAAGAGGGTCGGGAGAGGTCACGGATCCGGCAAAGTGAAGACCTCCGGCCGTGGGACCAAAGGCCAGAAAGCCCGCGGAGGCATGCCGCGCGGGTTTGAAGGAGGCCAGTCGCCGATCACGAAACGGTTACCGTATCTTCGCGGAAAAGGACGGAATCACTCGCAGAAGCCCAAAGCTGTTCCCATAGCGGTAGAAAACCTGAACGTAATGCCTAAGGCCACGGTTGTTACATTGGAATCGCTTCGCAAATATCATATGATAGACGTTGGGGTAAGCCGCGTGAAACTTTTAGGCGCCGGTGTAGTCACCGTAGCCGTGACGGTCAAGGTTCCCGCATCCGCGTCAGCCCAAAAAGCAATTGTGAAAGCCGGCGGCTCTGTTGAAAGCTAAAGAGTTGTCGTCATCCCCGCGCAGGCGGGGATCCAGTATTTCTTGAACTTTGCTTTCTTGATCGGATAATGAATAACTTGATTTCGCCAATTCTCAACAGTTGGAAAGTGCCGGAACTTCGCCGGAAAATCCTTATCACCGCATTTATTTTTGTCGTCTTCCGGTTATTTGCTCATATTCCCATCCCAGGGGTCAACACGGATAAGCTCGCCGCACTATTTGCTCAAAATCAGTTTTTGGGGCTTTTGGATATCTTCTCCGGCGGTACGCTTGTTAATTTTTCGGTGATGGCGCTGGGCTTGAATCCCTATATCAATGCATCCATTATTTTGCAGCTTTTGACGATTGTGTTCCCGAAGCTTGAAGAACTCTCCAAAGAAGGAGAATATGGACGGGAAAAAATTAATCAATATACGCGGTTTATCACCGTGCCGCTTGCAGCTCTCCAGTCTATCGGCATGTATGCGCTTTTGAAAAATCAGGGGATCGTGGGCGCTGCCGATCCGCTTGTGCTAATTTCACTCATCCTCACGATGACCGCCGGGACATTGTTTGTCATGTGGCTCGGGGAGCTCATTACGGCCTATGGCGTCGGAAACGGAATTTCTCTGCTTATTTTTGCCGGCATCGTGGGCAGATTTCCGGTCGTCGTCGGTCAGACTATCTCAACCGTCACGGCGGAAGTGGCAAGCCAAATGGTGGTATTTATGGGGCTAGCTATTGGAGTCATCGCCGCAACCGTTACGGTCAATGAAGCGGTCCGCCGGATCACGGTGCATTATGCCCGCCGTATCCGCGGCAACAAAGTCTACGGAGGACAGACGTCCTATCTTCCTCTTCGGGTCAATCAGGCAGGGGTCATCCCCATCATATTTGCGGTTTCTCTGGTGCTCTTGCCTTCTCTGATCGGCGGATTTCTCCAGCAGGTCCAAGCGCCGATATTAGTGAATGTCGGGCGTTTCCTGACGGGTGCATTTAATCCCAATAGCATTTCCTACAATGTTATTTATTTTTTGTTGGTTATCGGATTTACGTATTTTTATACGGCAATTACGTTCAATCCGACGAAAATTGCCGGTGAAATCCAAAAATACGGCGGCTTCATCCCCGGCATCCGGCCCGGGAGTCCGACAGCCGCGTATCTCAACTATATCTTGACGAGGATTACGCTTGCCGGCGCACTCTTTTTGGGGCTCATCGCGGTTGCTCCGACCTTAGCCCGGGGCGCGACCGGTGTCACGACGCTTCTCGTAGGCGGTACATCAGTGCTTATCGTCGTTTCGGTAGTTCTGGAAACCGTCAAAGCGCTCGAGGCTCAACTCGTGATGAGAAATTATGATGGATTCCTAAAGGAGTGATAATTCACTTTAAACTTTAAACTTTAAAATGAAAACTTGTTTTAAAAGTTTACAGTTTACAGTTTGAATTTTTCAGTATTGTATGCATATCGTTTTTTACGGTCCGGAAGGATCAGGCAAAGGGACACAGGCAAAATTACTTGCAGAGGCACTACGTCTGCCTATTCTGACCTCGGGAGATCTTGTGCGGGACGCGGCAGCCAATGACCGCGGGATCATCGGTGAAGTATGCCGCCAGTCGCTTCAGGAGGGCAAGTATGTCGCCGATAGTGAGATGTTTGTTCTGTGGAAGTGGAGACTCAAGGAAGAAGACGCCAAAGGCGGATGGATCATGGACGGGTTCCCGAGAAACGTCGAACAGGCCAAGTTTTTGGACGATAAGATAGACAAATACGGCTATAAAGTCGAGCGCGTGTTTTACCTCAACTTATCCGAGGAAGCATCACTTGCCCGGCTTCTCAAGAGGGCCCGACCGCTGCACGAAGGGAGCAGTGAACTGCACGATTCACCCGAGCGAATCAAGTCGCGGCTCGCGATCTACAAAACAAGCGAGAAAAGTGTTCTTGATTTTTATCGTGAAAAGGGCGTGCTTATCGAGATCAACGCCGACCAGAGCGTTGAAGATGTGCATAACGCCATCATGGCCCATACTGTATAAGCGACAGATATGCATACTCCACTGCAAATTGCTATTGACGGGCCGGTCGCGTCAGGAAAAGGGGATATAGCAGGAAGGATTGCTCAGGCACTTCGTCTTACCTATATTTACACGGGGGCCATGTATCGTATGCTCGCGTTGTCATGTATAGAGCACAGCGTATCGACAAAAGACCCACAAGCTGTTTTTGCGCTTTTGAAGAAAATATCCATTGTTCTTGAGCCGCCCACGCAGACAAGTACGCATCCGTTTGTTGCCAAATTAGACGGTAAAGATGTCACGGAGAGGATATTCAAACAGGATGTGGCAATCGGATCATCCGATGTAGGGACGATACCGGAAGTTCGCCGATGGATGGTCAGCCGTCAGCAAGCGATGGCGAAGGGTAAGTCAGTGGTGATGGAAGGCAGGGATATAGGCCTGCGGGTACTTCCGAATGCACAATTGAAAATATATTTGACGGCTACGCTTGAAGAGCGTACCAACAGAAGATGGTTGCAGTTCAAAGCAAAAGGACTCGAGAAACCGTTTGATGAGGTTTTATCCGATACGAAGCTTCGCGACCATCAGGATACCTCCCGTCCGACCGACCCGCTTCAAAAGTTACCGGATGCGTGGGAATTGGATACGACCGGTATGACCCAAGAAGAAGTTGTGGAGCGCATTATACGAGAGCTCAAGCGACGTAATCTTTTATGAGCCTTACTTTTATCACACCCATCACCCTTATCTGCCTTATTTCCCTATGATTACCCCCAAATCCCCAGAAGAGCTAGACCATATGCGCATGGGCGGTGCCAAGATCGGTGCCATACTTCACAAGCTTCTGGATAAAGCGCAGGTCGGTGTGTCGCTTCTGGATATCGAATCGCTTGCCGATGAGCTGATCAAAGCCTCCGGAGGCACTGCTTCATTCCGCACGGTCAATGGGTACAAGTGGGCAACGTGTCTTTGTGTCAATGACGTGGTCGTTCATGGAATCCCGAACGAATATGTCCTCAAAGACGGTGATGTCCTCACGATAGACGTCGGACTTCTCTATGAAGGTCTTCATACCGACACCGCATGGACCAAAATAGTCAAAAGTCAAAAGTCAAAAGTCAAAAGTGAACGCATGACTGAAAAAGAAAAATTTCTTGCCATCGGAGAACAGGCCATGTGGGAAGGTATTGCCCAGGCGAAAGCAGGCAATCGGGTCGGGCATATTTCCCAGGCGGTGCAAACCATTATAGAAGGCGCAGGCTACAGCATCGTGAGAACGCTAGTGGGACATGGGGTGGGACGGCAGCTTCACGAAGAGCCGCAGATTCCGGGATATGTGAAATCTCCCATCGAAACGACCCCTCTTTTGGCGGCAGGCATGACGATTGCCGTAGAAGTGATTTATGCGCGAGGGAAAGGCTCAGTCGTGTATGTGAACGATGACGGTTGGTCTATCGGCAGCCGTGATGGATCGCTGACCTCAGTATTTGAGCACACGATCGCCGTCACGGACGGCGAGCCGGAGGTATTGACCCGCATGCGTTAATGCGGTACAATCCCAGGTAGTTGACACCCCATAGTCGTAATGGGGCTCGTTTTTTGTTTTATGGCACATCAAGGTAGTATTGAGGTTGAGGGAGAAGTGACGGAATGTCTTCCCAATACCTTGTTCCGGGTGAAATTACCCAACGGTAGGATTGTCCTTTGTCATTTGTCCGGGAAAATGCGGATTCATTTTATCCGGATCATGCCCGGTGACCGCGTCAAACTTGAGATGACGCCCTACGACGCGACAAAGGGTAGAATTACGTATAGGACAAAATAATGTAAAATTCAAACTTTAAAATTTAAACTTTCCTAAAAAGTTTACAGTTTACAGTTTTAATTTTGAAGTAGGCCTTATGAAAGTCAGAGCAAGCGTCAAGCCCATGTGTGTCAAATGCAAACTCGTTCACCGCAGGGGCCGGGTGTACATCATTTGCGTCAATCCGAAACACAAACAGAGACAAGGCTAAAAAGACTTTAAAATTATAACTTTAAAATTTAAACTTTTTTTTGATGGAGTTTAAAGTTTACAGTTTGAAGTTTAAATTAGGTTTTTTATGGTACGTATCATCGGTGTAGATATACCAAACGACAAACGAGTAGACATTAGTCTTACCTATCTATATGGTGTAGGCCGAAAGAACGTCGTGCCTATTCTCAAAGAAGCAGGCATTGAGGCGAGCCGCCGGGTCAAGACGCTCACGGATGAAGAAGTCGGCAAGATCGCCAAAACCATAGAAAAAATGACGATGGTCGAGGGAGATCTTCGCCGCAGTGTCGCAGACACGATCAAACGCCTTCGGGATATCGGCAGCTACCGGGGGACACGGCACGCCAAAAAGTTGCCCGCACACGGCCAACGGACGAGAAGCAACGCCCGCACGAAGCGTGGTAAGCGGGTGACCATCGGAGCACTCAAAAAAGACGATCGGGCAAAAGTAGCAGAAAAATCGACAGAAGAAGCGAAGAAATAATGCAAACTTTAAACTTTAAACTTCAAACTTTCCCAAAAAGTTTACAGTTTACAGTTTTAATTTTGAAGTAATCATGGCTACTCAAAAATCAAAACGAACCGTAGAAAAAG
>CAZLDC010000024.1:5416-10769 GCA_964558385.1 uncultured Gammaproteobacteria bacterium | reverse complement strand
GACTTACGGATTGGTATTGATGACTCCGAAGTTAGAGATTATACCGATTATGTCACGCACGGCGAATAGTCCTTCGAACTCGCTGACGCCAAAGCTCGACTTCTCCAGGCCCGGACCGGTTGTTCGCCGAACTGCGATACAAGCGGAGATGAGGATGAGAGGGGCAGACGCACCGTCACAGCAGATCAGACCACATATCACCAATCGTATGCCCAGTATCTCAAGACACTTAAAGACGCAAGCGCCACGACCGGCACCATCGTCTATGACAAAGCGATCCAAGAGCTTAAAGTGGACGAATCTGTCGTGGATAAAAAGGTCGCCATGCGGGATATCCAGCTTAAACTTCTTTCAGTCGATGATCGTGACGTTGGGACGTATGCTCAGCAGTACTACAAGTTGAAAGATGAGATAGAACAAACAAAAGGTGGTACAGAAGGGGTCAAAGAAGCCAATCTCGCCGACGCTGCAGCAACATCCGCCAAAGAGATTCAAATTGGGGTGGAGGCATTTGCCGCATGTCTTTCCGAAGCGAAAACGAGTTGCGAAAACGATCCAAGCGTGTTGGCAGCCAGAGCGCAGATTGCAAACCGGGAAGGTGGAGCGACGTATCTTTCACAACTCGACCGCAAGCTCTTTGAAGTCAAAACCCGCGTTGAGATGAATGAAATATTCTCCCAGTCATTACCATCATCCGGCAAAAAAGACAATTATGTCCTGCAAGACCGGTATGATAATGCCCTCAAAGACCTCATCCGTAAAGACGCGGCAAACATTGATCTCGTCAATCAGATCAAAAAAGATGAAGAAAAGCTCACCGCCGCCCACGTCGTCGACGCGGCCAACAACGGCGATAAAGGCGCCCTCTCCGTCATCTGGTCGGCGCGCTCCGGCAAGCCGCAGAGCGAATTTTTTGTACAGGAGCCGGCGCTCATAGCACATCTTGAGAAATATAAAGCCGCGGGAACCCCAGAAAGCGCTTTGGAATCCCTTAAAGGAAAATTCTATAACGGAGAACTTCCGGATCCTGCATCGCTGCTCGCCCAGGAAAAAGCATCCGTTACATATCAACGCGGCAACACCACGGTCACGCAGGAAGTTCCTCTCAAACCAACGGATGTAGGCAACGTGCTGCTTATTGCCCAGACGGCTGTTCAGAAAAACGAACATTATCAGACCTGGCTTCTCCAGCCGGGGAATGAAGGAAAAAAGCCGGAGGACTTTGATGCTTATCAAAAGAAAGCCTTTGAAACATATCAAAAGGACAAATGGCTCGCTGACTTTTTTCTAAAAGATAGACGGGCGAAGGATGATTATATACAGAAGTTGTACACCGGACAAACCAATCCCAATGCGTTTAAGACGGCATGGGACAACACGAATATCGGTGTCCAGATAGGACTTCGTGCCGTCGCGCTGGTTGATGGACTGACCGGAGGCAATGCGAGTAAATCATTGGATACGATCACGAACAAAGGACAACTGACCCAGCAACAATACGCATTTACCGCTCCCATCATCATTGACCGGATGCCGGTCGATCAGGTCAATCAGCGGATTGCAGACATGAAGGCAAACCCCGCGAACTTTCAGGCTATTAAAGATTCGTATAAGTGCGACACCGAGCGTCGGTGTCTGGAAAAAGCTATCGCCTACGGCCTCAAGATTGAGGACCAGATCAAAGACGGCACCATACAGCACGAGGGGATGAAGAAAATGTTTGCCGATGATCCGGATTGGCTCTCGCGAGGGGTAATAGCAGGAACAATAGATATTGCAGAAGTGGACAATGCCCTAAAGCGGTATCAGGCCACCCGCGATACCGACACGAATTGGTTTATCGCCGCCCACGACAAAACATTATCCATCGTCGGTAACATTCCAGTTCTGGGGGCGGCAGCACAGCTTCAGAAATACGTCGAACAGCAGGTAGGTATTATCCCGACGCATAAAGACAAGGAAGATGCTCTCGCCCAAACGGCAGCTCAGTGGTATGTGAACGCCAAAGGAGAAAAAGGGCTCTCCGATGAGGATCGTGCGCGCAAAGTGCGCGATGTGGCAGCATTCCTGTCCCTTGGCAAAAGTGTCGAGACCATCGCGAGCGGTGTCGATGTCCTGGATAGCGTCGATATTCTGGATAGCGTCGATGGCGAAGGATCAGTGTATAAGCGCGAGATCTCGAAGCGCAATTCCATAGAAGGTGCGTATAACGGACTCGTTAACGCCGTCGCGATCAAAGAATCCCTGGATAAAGCTTCAGCGCTGGAAAAAGCAGCAATTGCCTACATTGATTGGACCGGAGGCTCCGCCGTCCGCGGCCATGTCACATTTGAGCAGGGCAAGGGAAAATGGATGGACGGAAATTTGGCTCCGATAGAAAGAATGGGAGGATTTGGTGATATGGCCCGCGGCACCGTCATGAGTGGTGGCAAGCTCTACGGCACGCTTCTTGCCGCGGCCGTACCGGCAGCTGGGCTCACTGGCGCCGGGACGGCGATCACCGGACAGACACTTCTGTCTGCCGTCGGCACCGGCATGGGTCAATATCTGGCGGGAGAAAGTTGGGCGGGGACGGCCGAGGCATGTTCGTTCAAATCCACGATGGACGGGGCCGGATGTTTTCGGTCGGCCCTTATGACGGGATTCATGAGCGTGTCGGCTATTTCAGGAGGCGCGGGCATGCTCAAGGCACCGGTTTCTGAGGCGGTTGCCCGGCAAGCCGTTGGGGGTCCGCAGGTGGGGGGAGTTGTGAATAAAGCGGTTTCTGCCGTCAATCCCGCGAACGTCTCTGCCAATCTTCTGCGCAGCAGCGAACCCATCGTACAAGATACGACGAAGCTCCTTACCGGTATCGAGACAGCGCTCGGCACCAAAGGTGCCCAGACGGCGCTCAATTTATACGGCACAGGAGCATTTGGGTTGGAAGCCGCTCACGTCTGCGGCACAGAGGGAATAGGCGTCAACTGCGCGATTCAGGCCGGATTTACGACCGTCACGGCGCTTCGCACGGTCAGCGGATTGCGGGGAGCGGCACCGCAAAGTACCTTTAATAAAGCGATAGCCCGGATCGATTTGGGGGTCAATGGACTGCTCGCCGGTTCCTCCTGTACGGCAGCCCTCGCCGGGCTCGCCCCGGGGGAGAGCTGTGGCACCGCCCTCATGTTTTTGTCCATGGCAGGCAATCACGTCCTTGAGTCGTCCAAGAAACCGGGCGGTCACACTGCCGATACCACGGTCAAAATAGAAAATCCGGTGGAAGCCGATGCCATAAACAAAGCCGCGGCAGAAAAATTCAGCAAGAGCTTTGATCCCAAAACAGGCAAACTCAATTCGGTTTCGGCAGACGTTGATATTACCTTTATCGATGGGGCGACCGGTAAGCAAAAAACCGTAAAAATCAATGGGGCGACGCCGGAGTCAGAGCTCGTGTCGCTTCAAAAACAACTCGTCGATAGTTATGTGAAGTCAGGGATGGCCTATGAACAGGTTATCCGCACTGCAGATGAACTGAGTGCGATCGACGTAGATAGTCAAGCGAAAAATTTAGACAGCGCCAAGAAGCTGGAAGCAGCACAGAAGGCGTATAACGAACTTTACAAAGGCGGCCGGCTGGATGGGATGCGCAAAGAAGTATTGCCCGAGGTCGTCGACATCGCCGTTAAAAATCTGGAATCCGCCGCCACTCGCTACCGGGCGGAATCCGCAGCAGTGAAAGCTGCACGGGAGTACAAGGTGCCATCTGACGCGAATAAGGACACAGCGAAAAAGTATCATGATGCAGTCGTTGAATTTGAAAAGTTAGTTACGGAAGGAAAAGTCGTTGATAGCACCGGAAAAAATCTCGGTGATAAAGCGTATAATGTGGCCTACGAACGGGCCCGCGAGGCAGTTGGTATGGCGCGGGAATCGATCGAATCAGCGAAGTTGACCGCACGACAGAAGATGCATCAGGATGCCATTACGCAGGCGCGCAGCGCCAAAGTTCAGGCATTAGAAGCGAAAAAGAATGCACCGGTTGACCTCAAACTTACGGAAGATATCCTCAGTGGGGACGTAGGTCGCGAAGTCCTTGCGCTCAAGGAGTTCAAAGCGCGCGCAGAGTCAGCACAGAAAGCATTAGAAACCGCTAAAGATGCTCTGAACGCTATTGCCGATGGTGGACGCGCAGAAGATTATAGCGGAGCTAATGCAAAGGTTAATCGCCTGTTACAGGAGGCCCAAAGCGCCGAAAATCTCTATAAAGCTGCGGAGGCGAAATTTAACCGTGATGGCACAACAGCGGTAGCCAACGCCGGGGGCACTGCTGCGCCGGCGCAGACCGGAAGCGACCCCGCAGATGTTCTGGTTCTTCGGGATTATCTAACGAGTCGACAAAAAGCGTTAACCGATGCAGAGGCGGTATTGCAGCAGGCAGATAAAACCATTGCCGAAAAAGTCAAAGCCCGGGACGCCGCCGGGACCCCTCTCGCCAAGCTCGGCGATACCCGCGTGGGTTCCTATGTCCGCACGGAACTCCTCGGGAGGCTCTATCCGGAAGAATCCCAGGCGCAGCAGAGACTGGCAACCGACGTGGGCCGCAGTGTCGTCGACAAACTCCTTGCCCAACTCCGGAGCGCCCCGCAAACAACCGTCACTCCCGAGCAAGCCAGACCATCCCTTCGTGAGCGTATAGGCAACACCGTTGAAGCAGTACGTGAGCGCATGGGATTTGCGCCGCGGGAATCGGCTGACGTTGCCATTGCCCGTAAAGCCGTAAACCAGGCGCTGGCTGAACTTGCGCGGTTGGAGCAGGAACAAAAAGACCTTCCTGCCAAACGCAAAGTGGCAGAAGATGCAGTGGCAAAAGCCACACAGGAACGCAATACTGCACAAGCCAAATATGAATCAGAACGTACCAAACAACGTGCGAGTGTCGAAAAAACAGTCCAGAAAGATCCGGAAGTCATTCGTCAGACGGAAGATCTGAAAAAAGCGCAAGCAGCACTCGAAAAACTTGTCAGTGAGCGACTGCAAGCGGAATCTGTATCCGCAGTAGGTAGTAAGGAGATAACAAACAAAGATAAGCGTTTAACCTTTATCGATGAATCGATACAGAAGAAACAGCAGGAAGTGAGTGATTTACAAACCGCACTGAACACAAAAGTACAGGAAAAAATTGCAGAGAGCGGGCCGCTTAAAAAATTATCGCAGGATGCCAAAGCCAAACAGGCAGCACTCGATGCTGCAACCGTAAAACTGAAGGATGGCGACCTGGTAACTGTTGACGGACATGCTGGCAAGGTTTTCTTGGGCAGGCTAGCAATCGCTGCACCTGAAAAAGCGAAGGAGACAAGGCACGAAGAAATAGCAGAGG
>CAZLDC010000024.1:0-5406 GCA_964558385.1 uncultured Gammaproteobacteria bacterium | reverse complement strand
CGCCCGAGTCAGTAGTGGCTGCGGGAGACGCGAATGCTGCAAGATCGCGGGCGTTGTCACAGGCAAAGACAGCAGTTGAGAGAGCTCAGGTCGCTCTTGATGCCGCAGTGCGTGATACCTATTCCGGACGGGATCGGCAAACTGCTCTGCGTGATGCACAAAAAATCGTAGAACAGAAAAAAACAGTAGAGAAAACAGCAAAAGGTGAATATGATAAAGCACAAGCCAAAGTTGAGGCACTAGAGAAAGCAAAAGAGACTCCGCAGAAGGTCTATGATGAAGCGAAAAAAGCCTACGATGACGCTATAGAAAATTCTTCGGCTGTCGTTCGGGCCAAAGAAGCGCTCGCCCGGGCCGAAGCTGCTGTAACGGTTCAGGAGGCGAGTGTCGAGGCGGCAAAAAAACGATTAAGTGATTTTCAAAAGAATCCTACGGGAAGTCTCGAACAACAGCGTTCGCGCATACAGGGATTTGAGACAGGAGTTGCAGAGTTCACGAAGACGCTTGCGGAAAAACAACAAGCAGTGAAGGATTTGACGACTGCAATTGTGGAAACGAAAGCGAAGGAAACGACCAAAAATGCCGCGGAATTAGCGAAATTAAAAGCCGTTCAAGATCAAGCAGAAGCTGTCTTGAAAAAAGCTACGGAAGCATTGCGTACCCCTTCGACTCAGCGGGACGCAGCAAAAACAGCGTGGAATCGAGCGAACACTGAATTATCAGGTGCAGAAAATATTGCGACATCCCTTACGTCTCCCGTAACCTCCCGTACTGCTCCCGTCGACCCCGCCGCCGTCAAACAGATTTTTGACCGTACTACAATCTACAATGATGCCCTCCGGTCCGCACAAGATGCGTTGGGAGAAAATGTATTAGCATCTCCTTCTCGTGAAGCCGTCAGACTAGCTCAAGATATCACAGACCGGATCATTTCAAGTCAAAATCAGATGGTGACAGAGGTCGCATCGGGCCGTCCGGAGATGCTGGAACCCGTGGACTTCACGCTCAAAGCCAGAGGCATCGCGGGGATAGGCGAGACGATGAAAACGTCTGCCAACCCCTTTGTCCGTTCTCTGTATCGGGTTGGCATGGAAATCCAGGCACGGCAAAATATCGCGAGCCTGAACTCCCGCGCGGTCTCCCTGGATCCCAAGCTCAAAGATGCGGTGGTGGCGCTTGAAAAAGCCCGCGCGAAGCGTGGGGGCAATAGTGCTCTTGAAGCGGTATACGAGACGGATGCATTAGGAGTGAGAACTGTCAAAGAAAAGCCGTTGTTTACGCAGGAAGCAGTGGCCGCCGTCAACGCTAATAAAGAGCCCCTATACATCGATGAAGGGGGCAAGGTCGGTACGGCGAGTGAAATTGCCGATACTCCAGGAAGAAAACCACTCCAAGCTACGGAGTTTAAAGTCGATAGTGAAGTCGCCAAAAAGTACGGACTTAATGAGAAGCACCTGGAGGCACTCAACGCAGTGGTTAACGAAAGCGTGTCTGCCTACGAAGTATGGCTCTCCGGCATCAAAGGCGAATCGTATCACCTGAGGATTAATACGGATAACTATTTTGATCAGGGCAAATTCGTCATAGCGGCGATCGAAACATTCGCGAGAACAGGTGGCAAAGGCGGTATCTTTGAGGCGCTTCCGGGTGTAGGCAAGACGGACGTGTTCATGGGGCTCAATATTTATCTTCAAGCCAAGCTGACGACCGATCCGCAGTTTATCGTCTCGCCCAACAATGCATTGCTTGAACAGTTCCTGCAATCCAATCAAGCATACCGGCAATTTTTAGAAAAAGCGTTTCCTGGCGAAGGCAAAGTTCTCGTATTCCGGCCCAATGATCCTGCGTCTCCCGATCCTAATGATCCGGCGATGGTAGCAAAGATCAAAAATGCCCGGATTATCATCACGTCGCGCGACGTCGCATTTACTCTCCAGGCCACGGATACGGCAGTAGGAAAAGCGCTCCGCACGTCATGGAAAAATTCTTTTACTCATGGAGACGAATCTCACTGGACATTTTCTCCGCATGAGAACTTCCAGACGACCTACGGTGAGCAGAAAGAGACCCTCAAGACCGCTGAAGGCGCGGGGTATGACCGGGCGATTGTCGATCTCCGGCGGGAAGTACGTTCACTTGAAGAACTCATCCAAGCGCGTAAAGGGAATTCCCGTGAATTGCCGTCCGGCGTTGAGCGTGCGTCCGACGGGACGGGGAGATTTACCGCAGAAAAGGAAATTGAGATTTTCAAACAGTGGCTCGAGATGCGGGACGGGAAAGCCCGCGCCGAAGGCAAAGAACTCCCACGCGAACTCCAAACTGCCCTTGCTATAGCGCGAGAAGGCAATGCTGCCAGAGTGGGTGAGATGAAAGATGCGGTTACCCGGTACAAAGATTTTACCTTTGACGCGGATGCCGCTCAAGTCCGGCGGGAGCTGGGGGTCATCAATCTCACCGCAGATGTCCTGGTCAAGGTTCCTGATGGGGACTACGGGTTAGATGTGGGAGATTCGATTATCGCTCCGAAGGAGAAATCGACCGCAACCGGGAGACGATTCCAGGGAACCGGGGAACAGCTCGTCTACAACAAAATCGGCGCAGAAATATTAGGTGTTGATCCGAAAGTCATCGATCTGGCTAAACTCACCACGAGTTCCCAGAGTAGGGATATTAGCTATACGCGGCTCTTGGCCGAAACCAAGGGACATAACCATTACACCGGTACGCCTTCGATTATTGACCGGTTTTTTTCGCTTGCTTACGGCACGGAGCTTGTCAAAACGACGCAGGATTCGATCATTGATCTTCTTGCCAAGCGCGTGCAGAACGGGTTGACCGCAGGAGAATCGGCAATCTACACCGACCTCGAGGGGTTTGGCATCGGTATCCGTTCCCGTATCATCGACAACGGCGAAAACGTCGTGATCGTCAACATGAACAGCAGATTGTCTAACGCAGATGCGTTCGTCGATGTGGTGGCCAGGATTCCTGATGGCAAGACGGTCTACCGGATCGGATCGGACGGATCGTTTACCGAAGGCGTTGTCCGGTCAGGGAAATTTGAGACTGTTGCCGTATTTCGGGATGGCCATGTGGTAGACGCCCTCGGCGCGGATATCTCTGCCCGCTATGTAACCGAAGGAAAACTTGACCCTTCCAAAGTTCACTCGTCCACGGGTGGCACGCTTGTCGACGGCAAAGGAGTCGTATTTTCCGCACGGGATCTATTAAATGCAGCGACCGCCGTCCGGGATAATCCGGGCAGTCCCGAGCGGTACGTGAAGTTCCATGACTTTGGTGCTCACACCGGCGTGGATACCCGTACGCCTGTCCTTGAGATGGTCTTAGATCCGACAACCGGCAAATACGTCCAGGGGAATAAAGTCATCTCCCGTGTCATCCCCATCGTCGGACCGGAAACGGAAAGTTATACGTTCTCCCAAGGCGCGCTTCGGCTCCGGACCGAGCAGATCAAAGGAACGACGACAGGATTTCGTGAAGGGAATGTCGACGTTCTGGTCCTCGGCGATCCGGCGTTGCGGACTCAGGATGCGTACAAACCGTTGTTTGAAGGGGGCAGTCCCGAAGCGCGTGTGAAAGCCCTTTTTGAGCTCATGGCGCAGAACGAAACGACGGCGCTTGCCCGCGGCGAGGTGATGTTTAAAGAAACGATGCTCAAAAATTCTGTTGATATGCTTCTGGATAATTTGATCGCGAGAGCCGGGGAAAAGGGCATGTTCGGGTTGAATCAGAAGGATACGGCGCTCATCACGCGTCTAGAGGCGGTGCGCGACAGCTGGAAGAGTGTGTCCGACGCCCAGCATCAGTTAGGTTCGTCGACCATGACTGCCCAGGAGAAGCTTGGGAAGACGCTTGAACAGGTGGTTGCCATCACCAAGCAAATTGAAAAAGCCGTCAGCAAAAATGGTCGGGTTGCCGCAGAGTTTGAACGGTTTGCCCGCGGGTACGCGGAGCAAAAGATAGCCTTTGTCGATACGAAGAAAGCTGAAATTACGACGGAAAATAAATCGAAGAATCCAATCCACATCACGACAGATTCAAAGTTTGCCGATATCGTCCGGTGGGTGAGCGAAACATCCAGTGTCGAACGACTGGGGAGGGTTGAATTTACGGACCGGGGAGCCAGCAAAGAAGTCATTACCGCCCAGTCGGCACGAGCTCGGCTCAACATCGGTAACGAAGCACAAATAGGTCAGTCTCCGCCCCGATCACCGGTATCTCCAGATGAAGCGATCATTCAAGCCAACCGTGTCGCGGCAGACATCAATAGCCGTGAATTAGCGGGTCAAGCTCCGGCGCCCCTTACTACCTACCAGCAAACGACCCTCGCCGCGGGTTTTGTCGCCGCCCAACAAGCGCTTGCCCAGGCGACCATTGCCCGTGAGCAATTCGCTGCAACTATTCCTCAACAATCATTTGTCGCACAAGGAGCGTTGACCCTCGGCGATCAGATTATCGCAGTGGATAGTAAAGGAAATCAGGTGATGGTCACTATAAGAAATGGAACGGAAATAGTGACACCGCTTGCAGGTGGGGGAGCTCAGTTAGATTTTACGTTTAATAATCGATTAGCTCCGTACACGATATCCGATCAGGCCAAAGCGCTCACCATCAAATCCGGAAATGAAATCTATACGATAAGCACGGATCAACTCAATGACGCAAGAAATAACGTTGATCGTGAACTGATTACACCCGAAGATCAAGCGAAAAGAGACGCACTGGAAAAAGACGTGGCCCAAGCCCAACAGCAAGTCAACTCACTCAAAAACATCCTTGACACGAGTATCGCCCTATCCCCCTTATCACCCGTATCTCCCCAATCACCCCAATCATCCACAGACCTCCGCTCTGGTCCCTGGACCAAAGTCGCGGCTGACGCAGAAGCCCAAGACCTCGCCACCGGTAACAAGTCCGTCTCCGACGTTGGGCTCGCTGAATCGTATGCCCTCCACGCCCAATCCGTGGGGGAGACGAGGACAGCCATTGAGACGAAGCTCGCAGAGGATCGCGAGACTCGCATCCATTCCGCTCTCTCCCTTATTGCCCCTCTCACCCTTAGCGCCCCTATCTCCCCTATATCCCAGGCGATTTCTTCTTACGAAAACGCCATCATTACTGCCCTGTATCATGACTACGACCAACTCACCGCCTCTGTCGACCGCACGCCCGACGAGGCCCAAGAAGCGATCCGTCAGGCAACTGACGCAATCACCCGCGCCCGCGCCGATGCAGAGCTTGCCATCTCCATGGCCTTGGCGGGCAAAACTGCCCCTGCTGATTTGACCGCTGACGATCGTATTGCCGGCAACCACGCCCTCACCGCGATCTCCGGGGCGCTCATCGCCGATGCCCCCCGAGTCGCCGCCCGCCTCTCCGCTGCTA
>CAZLDC010000023.1:9501-11271 GCA_964558385.1 uncultured Gammaproteobacteria bacterium | reverse complement strand
CCGCTCATCATGGCCACCCTATAGCAATGTCACACAACACAATTCAGCGACTTCAGTGCTTTTTAATTTCCTTCATTCACTTGTTAACGTACTAGCTCGTGGCAGCGTGGGGGTGACGCTTTTGTCACCGACACGGGCTGCCATCGGGCACTGGCGTTGAGGCCAGAAGAAGAGCTTGGAGCTGTCAGATATCAGATAGCAGATAACAGATATAAGATAATTAATGACAGACAGACTCTGCTTCCATCTTCAACACATGCCAAGACACCCCGCCCGGTGGCGGGGCATCAATTATTTTTCTAACGTATGCCGGGTAGGGCATAAGACTCAGGATTGGCAGGCCCTCCTTCGTCCTTCGACAAGCTCAGGACTATGGCGAGGTAAACCCGCCTACGCATAAAGCTTCGGCGAGGTAAACACAAAAACCCGTCTCTTTACGTATAAAAGTGGCGGGTTATTTTTTAACGGCAGGTCATCCCTCCCCCCCACGTCAAACGTGGATGGGGGTGATGGGGCAGGAAGCTTGTTGGACCGTGACGTTCATGGTAGCTGGGAATATACAATAAATCCTATAGTTTTGTCAAATTATATAGCCTCAAATCATATGGTATACTTTGGGAATGAATGTGACGCAGGCGTGTGACCGCGTGATCCGGTGGGGATTTTATCTCCTCTTTGGCCTCGTGCCCATCCTACTCACCCCCTGGAACTACGAATTGTTTGAGTTTAACAAGATGATGGCCGTCTATGCCCTGACGGTCGTCATTACCGGCGCGTGGCTTGTAAAAAGTGTCCAACAGGGGGAGCTTCGGATCGCCAAAACGCCTTTGGATATCCCTATTGCGCTATTTGTGACTTCGCAACTTGTGAGTTCCCTCTTTTCCATCGACTCCCACGTTTCGTGGTTTGGCTACTACAGCCGGTTTAACGGTGGGATGCTGTCAATCATTTCGTATGTACTTCTTTATTTTGGTTTTGTTTCCAACTTCGGGTTTACTGGCGAAGTTTATAGTAGTAAGCAGAAAGTAGTAAGTAGTAAGGGTGCTGATCCGGAATTCCTTACTACCAACTACCAACTGCTTCGTTTTCTACGCATCTCAATGGCTACCGGTGCCATCGTTGCACTCTACGGGGTAGCCGAGCGGCTCGGCATAGATAAACATCTTTGGGTACAGGATGTCCAAAACCGCGTGTTTTCGTCGCTCGGGCAACCGAACTGGCTGGCAGCGTATCTCACTGCGCTTGCACCACTAACGTGGTTCTTCGCGCTTAAATCCCAAATCCCAAGCACTAAATCCCAAACAAATCCCAAATTCCAAGCACTAAATCCCAAACAAAACATTTTGAACATTGGAAATTGGAATTTGAAGATTGTTTGGAATTTGAGATTTGTGATTTGGAGCTTAACAGCTGCGCTCTTCTTTCTTGTGCTGCTGTTTACCCGTTCCCGATCGGGACTGTTGGGCTATGCCGTCGCCGACGTCGTGTTTTGGGGACTCCTTTTTATCGGCTTATTGCGACACCCCAGATCAAATCAAAGCCAGGCTTTAAAATTTGCGTATCGACCCTTTTTCCTTTTACATTTATCCTTTTTGCTTATCGTATTCTACAACGGTACCTACATCGACTCGATTGACAAGTGGGTAACCTTTAATGGATGGAAAGCGAGAATTCTTCAGACTGTCAATTCCGGGAATCCCCCGGATTCCCGGAATTTAAGCACTACTGAAGCTACTCCTTCTGCCACTTATACCGCTCCCCTTCTTGAAA
>CAZLDC010000023.1:6862-9491 GCA_964558385.1 uncultured Gammaproteobacteria bacterium | reverse complement strand
ACCGGTGGGACGGAAAGTGGGATCATCAGAAAATATGTCTGGCAAGGGGCGATCAGCGCCTGGCGAAGCTCGGTTAAAACATTTCTCATCGGCACCGGCACGGAGACGTTTGCATTTGCCTTTTACAAATTCCGCCCCAAGGAACATAACCTGACGAGCGAATGGGATTTTCTCTACAACAAAGCGCATAATGAATATCTCAATTATCTGGCGACGACCGGCGTGTTGGGGTTGGGTAGCTACCTGCTCTTCATTGGAACGTTTATTTTTTGGTTTGTGTCACGCGTCATGCGTCAAGTGTCAGATAAAAACAATTCCATGACACATGTTCCATTGACCCTTGAAACCGCACTCTTCTCCGGCTGGATCTCCGTGCTTGTCACCAATTTTTTCGGCTTTTCCGTGGTCATTGTTCAACTCTTTTTGTTTCTCTTTCCGGCGATCATTGTGTCAAGTGTCACGTACTCGCCTCGATTCATCGGCGAAGCGGGTCAAGTGTCAGGTAAGAATATATATAGCGTTCATCTACCCCGTTGGTCCGGGTGGTTTGCCGGATTATTCTGCGTTGTACTCATTATTGTCGTTTGGATAACATGGTATGCCGATACACTCTATGCTGCAGGGTACCGTGCGAGCCGTGCCGGCCAGTATGACGTGGCCGTAGATAAACTTTCCCGTGCGCAGGCACTCAGTCCCTTCGAGCCGCTCTTTACCGACGAGCTGGGAAGTGCCTACGCCGGACTCGTAACGGTCGCTATAGAGACCAAAGATGCGACACGTGCCGCTATACTTGTCAAAGGAAGTCTTGCCTCCAGTGATCGTGCGATCACCATAAGCCCCAAGAACGTAAATTTTTGGAAAACTCGCACAAAGATCTACTATACATTTTCCGGTTTCGATCCGGCATTTAATGATGCGGCCATCGAAGCGCTCCTACAGGCGCGTACCCTTTCTCCCAAGGATCCCAAGATTTCCTACAATCTTGCGATTCTCTATGGCAGAAAAGGGACGAATGATAAGGCCATAGAGGAGCTCAAAACCACAATAGCCCTCAAACCAAACTACCGTGACGGATACTACGCGCTGTGGGTATTTTATACGGAGATCAAGAAATCAGATTTGGCAAGAGAGGTGCTCAATGAGTACCTCGCGAAGGTAGACCCGGGAGATAAGGATTTTTTAGAAAGACTTAACCAATAGTATATGAAATCTATCGTGAACGTTCCCAATGTAGTGCTGACCACTCCGGCCAAAACGGTTGTGGTTTTTGACAAAAGTCTCCTCAAGCTTGTCGACGAGATGAAAGCGTCACTGCGGGCCACGGTAAAGCCCAAGGGCGTCGGGCTCGCGGCCCCCCAGATCGGAGAGTCGTGGCGGGTGTTTATCACCCGACCGAAAGAGACGGATCCGATCCGTGTATTTATCAACCCCGAGATTACCAAGCGGTCCGAGAATCTCACCGAGGGCGTTCCGGAGAGGGATAATAAACTGGAAGGCTGCCTCTCTATTCCTCAGATTTGGGGACGGGTGCAGCGCGCGACGCATATAACGCTCCGGTATCAGGACGAGACCGGTGGGATTCATGAGGAAGCATTTACCGGATTTCTGGCAACCATCATCCAGCATGAGACAGATCACACCAATGGCATTCTGTATACCCACCGTGTCCTGGAGCAGAAAGGCAAACTCTACCAAACTGCAAAAGACGAAAACGGGAAAGAGGTGCTGGAGGAATTACATTTAGGTTAGTTCGTTACTTTGTTACTTCGCAAAATATGCAGAATTTGAAAGTCATTTTTTTTGGGTCAACTACGGATTCAGTAATTGTTCTTCAATCTCTTTCGAATTTACGAAGTAACGAAGTAACGAAGTTTGCTATCGTTGCTATCGTCACCCAGCCGCCGCGCGCTGTTGGGAGAAAGCAGATCGTCACCCCTACTTCAGTCGAGCTGTGGGCTCAGTACCATCGCATCCCGGTCCTCTCGTTCCCTCCGGATCCCTCGCACCAATGGCTGTATGCTAATGAACAACAGGTGATTGACACGCTCCAACCTTTTCATGCGGATGTACTGGTAAGTGCGTGTTATGGGCAACGTATTCCGATTCAGGCGATTCAAGCAACGCAATTTGGCGGTCTCAATGTCCACCCATCGCTTCTGCCACGTTGGCGCGGCGCTGATCCCGTCCCGTGGACTATTCTCACGGGTGACCATCAGACCGCGGTGACGGTTGTCACCCTATCGGAGAAATTCGATGAAGGGCAAATGGTCGCGCAAAAGAAACTCCCCATTACAGATAAAGATACCAGTGATCCGCTGCGGACGAAACTATTTACCATGGGAGCCCAGCTCCTTATTGAATCCCTGCCAAATTATCTGAATAAGGCCGCTAGTTACAGATATGTGCCGGAGTCTCGGGTTCAAAAAACAGATTCCCGCCTTCCCTTCCAGGGTAAACGCGGGAATGACAAACAATCAGTTCATTCGAGTTACGCCCGGCGCCTGACTCGGGATGATGGATTTGAGCCGTGGGAGCAAATACAGAAAGCTCTTCAGGATCCGGATGAAGCCGTACGGATTCACCGGAAATTCCGTGCGTTTTCCCCCTGGCCGGGGGTATGGACCCTCCT
>CAZLDC010000023.1:0-6852 GCA_964558385.1 uncultured Gammaproteobacteria bacterium | reverse complement strand
CCTTCGCCAAGGCTTCGGCGGGCAAGCGGAAGGTAAGAGACTCAAAATACTTGCCTGTCGTCTGACCCCTCCACCTCAACGTTTAGT
The DNA here is from genome assembly GCA_964558385.1 of uncultured Gammaproteobacteria bacterium. Classification (GTDB taxonomy): domain Bacteria; phylum Patescibacteriota; class Microgenomatia; order UBA10105; family UBA927; genus CAZLDC01. Next base: position 6,765 of record CAZLDC010000023.1, on the reverse strand, counting down.
TCTTGAGACCGTTCAGCTGGAGGGGAAGAAGCCGGTGAGTTGGAATCAATTTAACAAGGCATACATGATTCCATACGAAGTAACGAACTAACGAAGTAACCAATAACTACTCCCCTTCTCTTCGTTTTCCCCACTTGACACCGGTCCGACAGCGATTACACTGAAAGCAGGGGTGAGCATATGGCAAAAAGAAAATCTATTTCGAAGCAAGTATTTGCGCGACAGGATCTGTCCTCCTGGAATTTCATCATTTTTTTGACGTTATCATTCGTACTATTGGTTGTCGTGCTGACTGCCATGAAGAAAGTATCTCTTGATCTGCGCAGCCGCGCCGGATTGAGCTGCCCGCAGCTTGCGCTGCCCCGTGCGGAAGACTGTACCGGCGGATGGACGTATAAGCGGGATGGCAATGGATGCCTTGCCTTTTTCTGTGAAGAGAAAGGGACCCCGACTCCAACCAAATTACCCGCGAAGAAGTAATAGTCCGAAAGTTTCCTCTTTGAAGTGCTTAGGAAGTTGTTGCGACTGCAACGTTTTTGGCATTATCAAATTTGATCCGCTTAATGCACTTGGTACAGGCGTGTACGCGGGTCATGACCCCTTTGATCGACAGGCTGACCCAATGAAGATTGGGCTTAAATCCGCGAAGCGTCGTCTGCGCGCGCTTTTTCCACTGGCCTCCCGCGACTCCCGTATGATGGGTATGCTGACGGCCGCGATGGGATTTTTTATCACAAAGCTCGCATATGTATGACATAGTATCTATCCCGGTAGTGAAACTTCGACTTTGTTTGCGGAGCAAACAATAAGCAAGCGCTTCCGCGCTTGTGTCGAAGTTCTACTACCGGGTATACTATACCATATGCTGGCAGAATTATCTACCAATCCCTTGGGCGCGCTCATCGGTCTCATCGCGCTCGTCATCGCGATCACGATCCACGAGTTTGCTCATGCCTGGACATCTGACCGTCTGGGAGACCCCACGCCGAGGCTCGAGGGAAGGCTGACACTTAATCCTCTTGCCCATCTGGATCCGCTCGGTACGATCCTTTTGATCATAGCTCGGTTCGGTTGGGGCAAGCCCGTCCGGTTTGACCCCTTTAATCTCCGTCATCCGAGGCGGGACAGCGCTATCATCTCGATTGCCGGTCCGGCAAGCAATATCCTCCTTGCTGCTACCTGTTCACTGCTCCTGAATCTCCTTCTTGGCTTGCAAACATATTCATTCTCTTATTCATTTATTCAATTATTCATTTATTTCATTATTGCTTTGCTGCAGTCTCTCATTATATATAACGTTATCCTTGCCGTATTTAACCTTCTGCCTATCCATCCATTGGACGGATTTAAAATCGTTGCAGGAGTCCTGCCGGAAGAGCATGCCCGCCAGTGGGCGGAGCTTGAGGGCTATGGCATGATGTTTCTCATCATCCTTATTTTGCCTCTCTCCGGAGGGGTATCAGCGATCAGCCGGATTATTTCTCCCCTCATCAATGTGCTCTTGGGAATCCTCATCCCAATAGCACGGTTCATTTGATATATGTCCTGGCTATCTTATTTACTACCCCGCACCTTTTTAAAAACCTCGTCGATCTATAACGATGATATACGGGTGATCGAAGATGCCGGTGCCTTGCGGCTGCTCGTGAACGGTTCCCGTCAATCGGATCCGTCCATTTCCGCACTATGGCGGGAAGCCATTAAAAAGTTTGACGTGTCATCCCACGCCGAGGTCGATGATCTCCTTGTATTGGGTGTTGGAGGAGGCACGGTCATTAGTCTCTTAACCGGTTTATTTCCGGCTGTGAGAGTAACTGCAGTAGACATTGATCCGGCGATATTATCCATAGCCAAAACATTCTTTCATCTCGATACGCTGCCGCAGGTAAAGCTGGTGTGCGCTGATGCAAGAAAGTTTGTCCATGTCCCCAAAGCCCACAGTTATGACATGGTGGTCGTGGATCTGTTCATCGGTAGAATCATCCCTGAGTTTGTTTCCTCTCCTGCATGGTATCGCCGCATTCGCCGTCTGTTGCGTCCCGGCGGTTTGCTTCTTATTAATTATCTGCAGGAAGCAGGATATGGGAAAAAGTCTTCGCGATTGAAGACCGAACTCCGACGTCAATTCTCTATTGTGAGAGACTTACCCGCAGGTAACAACCGGTTTTTCATGGCCTATTGACAATGACGCATTGTCTGTCCTACGATAAGAATGCCCGCGTGGAGATGGAGAATATTTTCCTCCACAAAATCATGAACAATGAGGTATTCTGCACCAATTATTGGTGTAGGAGACAGGACTTGAGTTCTTCATAGTCCATTGGACTATGAGACCGTCCATCCGATTGATCAAATCGGGGAAAATACTTCATCCTACCGGGCGGAATTATTTTATCTTCTTAACGACTCCCGTATTTGCCGTTCCCTATTGGTGTTGATACAATGAGAAGCAATTGTTTTGTCCCAGAAGTATCCCGCTCTGACAGAATCAGAGCGTAGAACTTCGGGATCCCGTACATTTACGCTCGCCTCCCTAGCTCAATGGCAGAGCGACGGTTTTGTAAACCGCTGATAACAGTTCGATTCTGTTGGGAGGCTCTAAACAAAGGCGAGCTAAATGGTACTGGGATAAACAGTAGGTCCGGGGTTCGACCCCCGTCTCGGCTCACAAAAAAGGCAAGCTCGATTTGTGCTGCTAGGAAAAACCTCTACTTTTGATTCTCCAACCCATGTGTTCCCTTTATACGCCAACTATTGACAAGAAAGGATTCTATCTGTCGTGCTCAATTCTGGTGGACTCATTTACAAGATCAATCGTAGTATTATAAGACACGACAAAACACTTGAGCTATATTAGCTTGGTATATACCCTGAGGAAAATGACTAGCTTGATGACCTGACAAATCATAAATGAGGCTTTATACCGGCGTTTTGCATGTAAACTGAGGTGTATTTATCACACGAAATGATTTTTAATTTTAAAAGTGGTAAAATACTAGAGGCTTAATTATTATGAACAGTACAATAGAGAAAAGTAACCTCCTGGAGCATCTGGACCATAGTAGATCAGAAGAACGATGGAACATACTGCCTGACGAAATTTCACGTATTGAGCATTTTTTGTCAGATTATGAAGCGTCAACATATGAGAAACCTTGGGTAACGACCATCTACTTTGGTGGTGTAAAAGAAGATAAAGACGGCAAGGAAACAATTATACCCCTAAGAGACGTTAGGGTTAGTCTTAAAGCCCGACAGTTTAATAGAGCACCTTGCGTCGATCCTATTAGGATACTTGATCCACTGGGTGAATATATATTCGAAGCAAAATTACGACCGATATGGGATGATATCTCCTTGAAGCGTAGAAAATATAAAGCCAGGACTACCCTTGCTGCAATTAATCAGTCTTTATTTTCTGGTAAATATGGGACATTAGATAGGGAAGGCAATTTTCCATTAGATTTATTACCTGATATTTTGAAACGTTCTGGATGTAAAAGATTTGCACCCATTGGAATGGTTCAGTATCTCAGAAGGCACTATAGTAACGATGGTACGCTCGACATGAGCGAGGGTCAGAGATTAACATTTGACACTAATTTTTCAATATGGGATATCGATTGGACTGGATATTGTTATGCTGCTACTAAAGTAAAATTATATGATCACGGAATTTTAGAAATAAAAAATCAAGGTGGCAGGCCAAAATATCCAGAATCAATACAAAAAATAATTCTTGAGTTACCCATCGCTCAATCAAAGCATGATTTACTTTTCGACACGGTAGGCGGCCATCTCGGGATGGTTGCAGAAGTCGATTATCAATTACAAAAAGAAGGATGGACGATTAATGAAAGAGAAATAAAAATTGATGTTTCTAATGATCCACGTGCGTGGATGGAACAATTACAATTATCACATAAATATCTACTCACTTCACCGGATAAACAACAGCTAACGAGGCAGCAATTTTTTCTTCTTGAGGATAAAACAAAATCTGCTTGTTTGATGGAATATCTTTCGGTGGATCTGTCTAGCAATATAAAGGCTAAAAAATTGACCGGTGATTCGAAAAGTTATCAATCCAGAACTGAATTGGTTAGGCATGATAATGCCGAAAACAGAAAACTCATTTCAAATTTTTTAGGATTTGATATTGATAAGTTTCCTCTGTCTTCAAAATTTGAGCGTAGACGAGTGTTGCGATCTTTAGTGAACCAATCCTCCGGAAGAGTATTTGAAATTATAGCAGACTGCTGTGTCGCTGAGGATGGTAGACCTGACTTAAATCAAGTTGAGATCGAATATATTGGTACCCTAACGGGATTTAGCCAGGCGAGTGATGTGATACTGTCGCTAGACGATGATTTGGCCAATATACGTTTAGAACTAGAGAACAGTCTACTTATCCACGGCTACATGTTGAAACAATCGGAGACGACAAAAAGTAAATGGATCAGCAGCATTTATTAACTATGACTTCTTATAGATGATCTTTAGGAAATACACTTCTAAAAAACGGGGTATCTCCCAAAAACTTCTTGAGTTCTATAGTGCAATCCTCTTTCAACGCATACGTCACATGCCTACCGGTTTTCATCCGTTTGAGCCATCCTGATTTAACCATGATCTGCAAATGATGGATAAGTAACGGCTCTTTGATCATGAGATGATCGGCTAGTTCAAATGTTTCTTTGGATCCATGGGCAAGAAGGTAGAGGACTGCGAGTCGATTTCGGTGCGAAACCCCCTGGGCGAGTGACTGGAGCTTCATTGCTTTATCCCGAAGACGCTTACGAATGAGCATATGAGTGTAGTATAATAATTCATTGTACGCTGAGGTGCCGGAGCGGTCAATCGGTGCAGACTGTAAATCTGCCGCCCTAACGGGCTACCCAGGTTCGAATCCTGGCCTCAGCACAGTACGAGTACCCTATAAAAAATTGACCCCTTGCATTGGGAAAAAATCGCCCGTATAGTATCGATATGGAAGAACAACAGGAGACTACACAAACGACAGGATCTTTCACATACTACCTGATTGGTGCTGTTGTTCTGGCGTTGATCGCCGGTGGCGTTTATTTCCTTCGACCAAAGTCGGTAACAACTCCCACAACTACCAGCAATGAAGTCATGGCACCTGTTGAAGTATCTCCGACACCCGGACCGATCAGCGGACTTGCCTGTGAGAGGCAATGGTACAATCCGGTCATAGGATTTCCCAAGTATTTTCTGGGTGTAGAAGGATCAGATCTTGCAACGAGCAAAAAAGTAACGTGCAACTTCTCGGTGAGTGTTGCGGGGAAAGTAGTTGCAACGGCTAGCGCAGAGAGTTCGTTTGCGCCGGCTCCAGCACGCGGAGGATCCACATTCCGCTGTGACAGCGCCTCATTGGAGCTTGAGCCAAATGTGCCGACGGTTGTCGATGTCATGCTCAAAAATGACAGCAATCAGACCGCTTCGTGTACCCAGACATTTGTCCTTCCTCAACCGTAAGTTCTGTACTTCAATCAATTAATTATCCATGATACAATCGTTGCTACTGCGCCCGGATAGTTTAGTGGTAAAACGGCTCCATGGTAAGGAGTTGACTGGGAGTCCGATTCTCCCTCCGGGCTCAATCGTATTTTCCCTAACATTCCCCTATTGACAGACAATCCGAACATTTCTAATCTACATATATGCTTAAAAATATCAATCCGCATGAAAAAGATTTTTTTGGTCAGGAGTTAGTACTCAATCTGTATGATTGCAACCTGGAAAAGATTTCCTCCGGTGAAGAAATTAAGCGATTCATCATCGAGCTATGCGATAACGTGATTCATATGAAGCGCTACGGTGAGCCGCTTATCCCCCATTTTGGCCATGAAAATCCGATAACCGCCGGTTACTCCATGGTACAGCTTATAGAGACAAGCTCAGTGACCGGACACTTTTCAGAGTTCAAAAAAAGCTGCTACATAAATATTTTTTCCTGCGTCTGGTATGATATGGAAAAGACGGCACAATTCTGTCAGGATTTTTTTGAAGCGAAGCGCATTGATGTGACATTCCTCAAACGACCATAGAATTCAATACTACCAATCCGACAAATACTACCAATAATACCAGGAGACAATGATATGAACCTTTTATCCATCTTTACAGGTGTGGTTCTTGCGGTTGAGGGATTTATCCTTCTGACTCCTCAGCAAGGGGCGAAGCCAACTGTCTCGTTTGCACAGCTAACCCCTGCCATGACTTATGTGGATTCGACAGGCGAGGTGCTGGGGACCGGAACATTTAGTGCTACGATCGTCGCGGGGCTCGTGCCGTCTGCCACGGTCCGTCGGACGAAAAAGCCACAGATGACGATAGCCATCCTTGGGGATTCGATGGTAGATACGCTCGGTAAGGATCTTCGGCTCGTGGCTGATGAACTCCGTCTGACGTATCCCGAGACAACCTTTACGCTTATCAATTACGGTGTCGGAGGTGAAAATATCACCTCAGGCCTCTCCCGCCTGACGCGCGACTCCTACTATCTGGGTGAGCATCGGCCCCCGCTTCTGTCACTTCACCCGGATGTCATCGTCATTGAATCATTTGCCTATAATCCCTTTCCGTTTGAACTCGGAGCTCTCGATCAACATTGGCTCAGTTTGGCCTATATGGTCGATGCTATCCGCACCAATGCACCGGATACGAAAATCGCTCTTGCTGCAGCGATCGCGCCCAATTCCATGGTATTTGGCGATGGAGCTCCTGGTATATCCTTTAGCC
>CAZLDC010000022.1:7156-11388 GCA_964558385.1 uncultured Gammaproteobacteria bacterium | reverse complement strand
CTTCCGGAAATGGGTAGATGATCTGATACCCGGAAAATGATCTCCTGCCGGTCAGATATGACGTAGGAGAAAGACCGATATATGCCGCGTTATTCGTCCCGGGTACAATCTGATAAAAAAAATCAGTGAACGGGAGATTGAGAATTTTCCCATCATCGGGCAATGACTTGATAAAGGCAAGCATGTGTTCATAATCCGGGCTCATCCGGATGATGCTTGTCATATTCTTTGATCCCGGATGAATCGTACGCAACACCTGTCCATTTATAAATGGCCAACTCGAAATAATAAATAGGATGATAAGAAGAATCGAGAACGTAAATATATAAATCCGTTTCAGTCGTGTAAGGACAGTATACAGAGTGAATCCGAAAAGTAACGTGTAAAAAAATGCATGTACCCACTGCCACTGACCATAAAAGACACGGAACATGCTAAATCCGGGAATTAAAAATAACATCCTGTAAACCTCAACACCCGCTTGAGTGACATTCGCAGAAGTCAAAAAGAGCGTTACGAAAAAAAATATCGCAATAAGCATCAGAGCGGTCGATCGTTTTTTATTGAGTAAAAATCCCAGAATGACGATGAGTGGCACTGTAAAAGTTGTCCATCGTGTGCTATCAGTATAGGTAAAAAATATATTCTGACTCACCTTTCCAAGTCCCAATGTAGCGTTGAAATATTCAAGTGCTTTATTTATTCCAGCCGAGGAATCAAATGCTCGTATATAATAGTCACTACTGGCATCAAATATATGAACAATAGCAGGAATTATTTGAAAAGCATGAATTCCAAAAAAGAACATAAGTCCTATACATAACTGTTTCCAGGGCAAAGATTTCTTAAGGCAAAGAGTTACGTAAAGGATAAGAAATAAAAATACCAACGGGTAAAAGGCAAACGGCGGAGGCGGGGCTATCAGCGAAAAATTTGACGAAAATACAAGCGTGACCAGAAGTACAGCCCATACATAGATCCATCGCTGGGTCACCAGAAATCGCATTACCAAGTAAAATACCATCGGATTGAGAAATACCTGGTTATGGGTCAGAAGCGCAGAGCGCATATTCACGCCGACGCTCGGGGAAAATGTATAAAAAAGCCCTGCCACTATTCCGGCCACATCAGCACGAAATGAATTCTCTTTTCCGAAATGATGTGATATGAGCTCTGTGATGATGAGATACACAAAAATAAATGACCCGACGAGTTTAACGGAATTAAGCAGAGACATGAGAATATACGGGGAATGAAAAACGTTACCAAGGAGCTGCAATAGCACGAGAAACGGAAGCAAGTTTTGGTTTGATGTCACCTTACCAACCCCTTGGGGCTCGACGCTATAGAGCGCATTAACCTGTAAATAGGATTCCGGGTCATAAAGAAAAAGCCTGTTGCTGTCTCCTCCCATTTCCAGCTCCCCGGGGGAAAACCAAAAAAAGGGAATAATAAATAACATCGCACAGATAAAAGCGAGTATGATTTTCTTCATAACGTTTTATTGCCCATCATGGTTCGCACCATCCATCCTAAAAAGACAAAGAAAGAAAATCCTGAAATCCAAAGTCCATAGGTGAAGTATTTTTGTGAATCAAGGATGACCGATACGGTGTATTGGGTGTTTCCATTGCGGTCTGCCTGGGTGATGATCCATGCGTTGGCGTACATATTTGCAAGTACGTGTTGGTTCTCACTAAGTGGCGGACGCTCATCAATGGACAGTTTCCAATCCTTGTGATAGCCGTTTTGGAAAACCAAAAGAAACGGAGAAGAACTCTCCGATTGTTTGACGCTAATAGTATATCGTGTCGGATTCACCTTGGTCACCGACAGACTCACCTTCGGCGGATCGTAGTTCGTCGTGCAGAAATCTGAAATTATGGTGCTTTTTTTACAATCAACCGGATCAATGAACGCCGATTGAAACGGTACGGTTTTGTCTTCAATTTTTTGCAGCATATCGTCTCTATAGAGGCGATCAGGAATATAGACTTCCGGCCGGTATACACGCTCGTCCAATTCAAACATCTGAAACGGTCCGTTTTCATATATTTTTTGCACGGGAAATTGCTTCATAAATTCCCTGTATTCTTCCTGGGTCTTCGGCATCGACGTCATCATATAGCTATTGGGAAAATTCGGAAATTTTTCTTCGTATATCCTCGGATCGATATTGTGGTACATGTATCGGATATTAAAGAGGGAAAAAATCTGCAACAGCGCATCATAGTTTTTTTCTTTCGCGAGACGCATGATATGTTCAGGGATAGGATCCGGCCAAAAATTTTGATAGCCGGCAAAACTTTTTTTCCCGGTTAAAAACGGTATGGTTGAAGGTCCAACATACGCTGCGTTATTGAGACCAAATAAAACCTCCATATAATTGTCGGTAAGCGGAAGCACCAATACTTTTCCTTCCTCGGGTAATTTTTTGATAAACGCAAGCGTCTGCTCATATCGCGGATCCATGACCATCGCTGTTCTTACTCCTCGTGAATCCCAATGCATACCATCCACCGCCTGACCGGATAAAAAGGGCCAATACCCGATAGTAAGCAGGGCAGCTATGCACACTGCGGTGAGCGCGACTAACCATACCCTAACTTTTTGGAATATCAATGCAAGCGATGCGCCAAATAACAACGCATAAAAAAATACAAAAATATATCCCCACTGTAAATAGAAATTCCGGAACATGGAAAACCCAGGGATGAGAAATAATGTTTTGTAAAATTCGACCCCGAGATGGGTAATATTAGCCGTAACGAGAAAAAAAGTGATGAAGAAAAAAATACTGATGAAAGAGAGCGCTCTATTATTTTTCCAGGACTGAAAGCATCCTACGATAACGACGAGAGGCACTATAAACGACGTCCATCGTAGTGAAACGGAGGGTGAAGGAATAAAAAATCCTACAACCGCGAGCCCCAACCCGCGTATCGCCGTAAAATAATTCACGCCGGATTCTTTAAATATGACAGACGTAGCAACTGAATTATTACTCATTGCGGCGACGAGTTCAGGTATGAGATGAAACGCATGCAGTCCAACAAATAATGCGATACCGATCATCACTTCCATTATCTGAATATGGATGTTCCTAATACGAGTGACATACCACAAAAGGAATACGAGAGCGAAAGGATAAAATGCGAAAAACGGCGGAGCGGAGATCATCGCAAAATTCGTGGAAAAGATTACGCTTACGAAAAGAGCAGCTATCATATACCAACGGTTTTTTGTCAATAAATACCGGAGGATGAGCAAAAATAAGAAAGGATTGAGAAATACCTGATCATGAGAGTGAAGTGCCTTTACCCAATAGACGATCAATTTCTCATTTCCCGTGCTCATGGTATAAAATATCCCGGCCAATATCGAGGGAAGATCGACAGTCCAAAAATTACGTTCATGATGTTTTCCTCCCTGTATAAATTCTCTGACAATGAAATATACCGATAAAAAACCAACAGATAATTTCAGGCCGTTAAATATGTTTATGACGATGCTTGGAGATCCTACAATGTATTTGAGGATTGCAACAACCAGCACATAGACAAGATAGGCGTGGCTCGCCGGGTTTACCAGTGCTTTGCCTTCCGGAGCAACGCTATAAAGACTGACATTGTTGATAAATGCTATAGGGTCGTAGAAATAAAGCCTGTTCCCGTCGCCGCCCAGATCCATCGCATGTTTCGAAAACCAAAAAAAAGGGATAAGAAATAATACAATGCTCACGAGGAGAGCGAGTCTATGATTCCTTATGAAGGATAACAACTGCATACGACGAGCATTGTACCATATCAATTTTCGGCCTTCATGTATTATAATGACGCTCACGTCATAGCAAATATGAAAAAACAAACTTGTTCGTTTGAGTATGATTACTTTGGGAAATATTATGTTCCATATTCCGATTTTACCGAACAGTCATTTCGCAAAAATTATAATTGGTTCAAAGGCATCTTCCACGCCATCAATCGATTTACCAATGTTCTGGACGGTAAACATAAAACAGCGATAGAATTCGGCTGCGCGCACGGGGCTGCTTCCCGAGTCCTGTGTGACCGAGGATATAGCGTTACCGCGACAGACATTTCTTCCTACGCACTTTCCAGAGCAAAAAAACTCTCCCCGCAGATTCCTTTTCTCCGACATGATGTCCAGCAACCATTTCCACACCGTGCAGAAAAGTATGACCTGGTCATCTGTCTTGACGTCATTGAGCA
>CAZLDC010000022.1:0-7146 GCA_964558385.1 uncultured Gammaproteobacteria bacterium | reverse complement strand
GCCATTAAAAATATGTTTTCTCTCGTCAAGCCGGATGGTTTGGTCATCTGTTCAACCCCGAATGATTATCCTGAGTCCCGAAGCGTATTTACTCATATAAATGTAAAAAATCCACAACAATGGAAGCATATATTCGATAACGCAGGATTCAAAAAAGTCAGCGTTCAGCAAATGACCTTTTTGCCCCTCCTGTATCGGATTCATTGGCGGCTCAATTTCGCAATACCGTACGGTATAAATCTGCCGTTCGTCTGTTCACCTGTCTTTATCTTTGCCACGAAAAATTAGACAGATATGAGAATACTTATATTTAATTGGCGCGATAGTAACCATAGTTGGGCCGGCGGCGGTGAAATTTATATATTTGAGCAGGCGAAACGCTGGGTAACCATGGGCCATGACGTGACCCTATGTTGCGGTGAGGATAGAGACAAACAACTTCCACATCATGAGATAATTCAGGGGATACATATATACAGAAAAGGAGGGCGTTACAGCCTCTATTTTTGGGCCGCATGGTATTACTTAGTCCGTTTTCGGGGTAAATTTGATGTAGTGATTGACGTAGAGAACGGCGTCCCCTTCTTTACCCCTCTTTTTTGCCGAATTCCAAAAGTATGTTATGTCTACCACGTTCATGGAGACCAATTTTTTTATGAACTTCCCAAGCCGCTCAGCTCAATCGGATTTATCATAGAACGCTATATCTTTCCCCTTCTTTATAGACGAAGCCCAATTGTTGCTATTTCAGAAACCACAAAACGTCAACTTGTCCATATCGGACTTCCATCAAACAATATTTCGATCGTCTATAGCGGCATCAATGGGAATCACCGGAACGCAGTACCTGGAACAAAAAAATTCTTCAATCCGACAATTCTTTATTTAGGCAGAATTAAAAAGTATAAGCGCGTTGATCTCTTGGTGAGCCTATTTGACCAGATCGTCAAAAAAATCCCAAAAGCGAGGTTCATCATCGCCGGATGGGGTACGGAAGCTTCACATCTCACGGATATCATCATGAAAAGTCCGCTCCGCAGAAAAATCAGCCTGGTGGGACCGGTAGACACACAAGAAAAAAGACAATTGCTCGCCAAATCTTGGCTGTTTGTAAATCCGTCAATCGGAGAAGGGTGGAGTATCGCCGTGATAGAAGCCAATCTCCATGGTACGCCTGCCGTATCGTTTAACGTATCAGGTTTGGCTGAATCGATCAAGCACGGAAAAACAGGATTTCTTGCAAGCAACGCGGACGACCTTGTCACAAAAATTTGCACTATTCTTTCAGACAAAATTCTTCGTGACAAACTTAGCTCAAACGCTTCCCGATGGGCACGTGAGTTTAGCTGGGACCGATCCGCCAGAGAAAGTCTTCGTATTCTCGAAAAAGCAATAAGAAAGGGTTAATATGTTTGGCAGGCAGTACGCACATCATTTGGATCTTCTGATGCATTCATTCACAGAGATGAATAAAGACTATCGACACAGGTCCAAAGAAAAAACTCATACACCTCTCATAGAAAAATGGAAACAACTCTACGTCTTTTTCTTTGGTATACCGGAAATTGGCTTTCAAGTCCGAAGTATATATTTTAAAAAAATACTAGACACTTTCATACGTGATAAAAAGCCGATCAGCATACTGGATGCAGGAAGCGGCATCGGCGCATACTCGTTTTGGCTCGCAAAAAAATATCCTCAGGCATCTGTCACCGGAGGAGATATCGACAGGCACAAACTGAAAGCATGCACGGCACTGGCAAAGGAATTTCATATAAGCAACGTCTCTTTCCGCCCCTTGGATATAACAAAAGCGCATGGGAAAGACGTATACAGCCTTATTGTGTCTATAGACGTCCTGGAACATATAGAAGATTATACGAACGTCTTACGCAATTTCCATCGGCTTCTGCGAAAAAACGGTCTTTTGTATATCCATGTACCGCAACCCAATCAACAACGTATTTTTCGCGCTCTGCGACAATGGCATCATGAAGATCATGTCCGGGAAGGTATTTCCAAAGTGGAACTGGAAAATGTCCTCTTTACAATAGGCTTTACAATGATCGTATCTCGCGAAACATTTGGATGGTTCGGTAAGCTCGCGTGGGAACTAAATCACATGATGCTCTCAAAAAGTTTTATTCTTGCCGGAATTATATATCCTTTTCTCTATATAATTGCAATGCTTGATCTGCTGTCCCAGCATAAGAATGGATTAGGAATTGCGGTACTCTCCAAAAAATTATAACTATGCAAAACAAGCTGGCATCAGTAATCATACCGACAAAAAACGCTTCTGAACTCCTCCCCGCCTGTTTACAAAGCATCAGAACACAAAGCTATAAACATATCGAGGTGCTCATTGTAGACGGAAAGTCTGAAGATAGGAACAAAACAAAACAGATCGCTCATACATATGGATGCAGATTTTATTCATATGTTCCCCAAGTGACAAGCGGATTATTCGATGCAACGGGAAAAAGAAATTACGTCAGAACAAAAGCAAAAGGTGAATACATCTATCATATCGACGCGGACATGGAGCTAACCAACCATGTTATTCGCGATGCAGTGGCGCTATGTGAAAAGGGTTACGGTGCTATCACCGTTCCGGAAGATTCATTTGGACAAGGACCATGGTCCCGGGCTAAAACGCTGGAACGACGATTCTTCTGGGACGATGATACGATAGAATCTCCCAGATTCTTTAAAAAAAAGGTTTGGGATGCTATTGGTGGGTATGATGAAACGATGGGAGCCGGTGGCGAAGACCGGGATATCGGTATTAAAACGCGCCTGGCAGGATACAAGGTAGGTCGAATTAACAGCCTCGTCATGCATAATGAAGGAAACCTGTCAATACGCGACATCTTTATAAAACAATTCACCTATAAACGGGAAGTGTTGAAATTTATCAAAAAACGGCCACTTATGGGAATCGTCGGATATTTCCCTATCCGAAAAGCACACTTCACCCACTGGAGGATGTTTTTATCTCACCCGCTCGATACGGCATTTTTCATGATCATGATGCTGGTAGAATCCCTTGCGGCAATACTCGGGATGTTCTATGCACTCTCACGCGGCGAACTTGCTTCTCGCGGAAGCAAGAACATGTAATTTCCACGCTCCCAACGGCACCCGCTCCATCAGGACAGTCTCCCAATTCATGGGATACATCATCATAAAATGGAATAACTTAAACCAAACGGCTCGTACAATCATCAGAATATCTCTCTTACTCTTGGGCGATCGTATTAAACTGCTGTTGGTATATTCATCCGACTTTTTGCCCAATACTATCTCGAGCATCACCTTGGGAGCAGTAAAAAGTAATAAATGCATAAGTTGATAGAACAGATGTTCGCTGTAGGCCTTTTCTTTAATCGCGAAGCCATGCAATTCCAAAAGCTTTACAACGCTGGCATGCGTAAACTCTGGATGAATGTGCCCAAATTGTCGAAAGGTTAGATGCTGACCAACATGAATTTTTTGAAAAAGCCAAGTATAGGTAAACGGCTGGCCTTCGCAAGGGACGATAAGAAAAAACTTCCCGTCCTTTTGCAGTACCCGTCGCACTTCTTTTAGGAAGATGCCGATGTCCGGCACGTGTTCCAACACATCCAGACAAATACATACGTCAAAAAAATTACTTTTATAGGGAAACGTACCGTTATGTATTACGGCGTACTTTACGTTCCCACTTCCGAGTTTCTTGGCATAAGAAATTGCTGTTCTACTCACATCGCAACCGTAAATGGAAGCATTTGGATAATAATAGGGTAAACTTTCTGCAATCAACCCTCCTCCGCATCCGATGTCGAGAATGCTCCCTTTCTGTAAAGCTATCGTCCGTGTCAACGAGCGCAATCGATAGTCTTGAGCACATGTCAGGAGGAATGTCTAGGGATTTTCTTCCCGTAAACCCATAAATACATCTTCATAATTAAATGCCTGGTCTCTCATAGGCCATGGAGAAAGTCCTGCAAATACTCTTTGGAAGACTTCAGAGGATAGAGCTTGGATATCTTAGCAACACTCATTTCGTATTCCTGTTTTTCCGAATCTCCCGAATAAGTCACGGGTACATGCATATAGGTCTCTATGTCACGGAACGAAAATGATCCTCTGCCTCCAATATTGTATACCTGTCTATAGACCCCTCTGCTCAAAAGAGACAGGAGAATATTGGCAATCTCTTGGGTAGTAATGAGCTGCAACCTTGAGTCTCTTGTGATATAGAGAGGCGTACGGTGTGCTATATCATAAAACGGACCTTTTTTAAGAGAACTCCCCAATATCATGGACGAGCGCAGGATCAAATATTTTTTTACATGGTTACGAATAATTATCTCACTTAAATATTTATGAAACCCATACGAAGACAGCGCATCAGGAATGATTGCAATATCTTCTTTCGTATGACGTGGACTCGTATGATCATCATAAACGTCACTCGAAGAAATATAGACATATAATCCGTATTTGAAATCAACTATGCTCTTATACACCGACTCCGTGGAGGCTATAAAATCCTCTACCGGATGGGTATTTGCCCAAAATCTCTTACTGTTACCGTTGGCGTTTATGACTATATCAAAGGAATTTCCAACGTGGTCGTGGTAATTTTCTTTATGTATGGGAGTAACGCGGAATTTCGCACCAAAGTATCGGACTAAATCCGACCCTAACATGCCATTACTGCCGATAATTGCCAGGGTTTTCAAGGTAATTAATAGGATATAGCGTGCTCGTAATTTTTACCAAACCAGGTGACAGTTTCCTTAATTCCTTTTTCTATGGGCGTGGGAGGTACCCAATGAAGGACCTTTTTCATTTTGTGAATTCCAAATATTTTATGGAGCGCACCGTCCGGTTTATCCGTGTTATAAACTAATTGCCCTTTATAACCGACCACCTTTAGTATTGTTTCAGCAAGCTTTGAAACAGAAACCCCTACACCTGTTGCGATATTGAGGGGAGAAACGTCATCATAATCGGCAGCAGCCCGCAGTATGGCCTCCACGCCGTCCTTTACATACAGCCAGTCCCGTAATGGTTTGCCGGTTCCCCAGACCTCAACAGTCGGTAAATTCTTCTTTTTTGCTTCATAAATTTTCTTAATCAACCCAGCCAGAGCTTTGCTTTGCCCGGGATTAAAATGCTCACCAGGTCCATACATATTGGCCATAATCAGATGGATGGAATTGAAGTTATACTGCTTCTTAAGGGCCAGACCATACACCGTTGATGCTTTTCTGGCAAAACCGTAGCTGAATATACTGTCATGAAGCCACCCGTTCCAATAATCCTCTTCGTTCATCTCATTTTTCGGGAGATACCCGGGATAAGAACACCCGGCCACGATATTCACAAATTTCTTTACGCCTGTCTGCTGCGCGGCAAGCATAAGATACGAACCCATGAGAAGATTATCCATGAACAGATCCGCTTGTTTTCCTACATGATAGGCTATTCCCCCCTGATTGGCCGCACAGTTGATGACGATATCGGGCTTAGTCTTCGAGAGATATGAAAAACAATCTTCTTTTTTTCGAAAATCAATTCCCTCTTTCGTTTTCGGAATGAATATTTTACACGGTACCTTTTTTAATACTTCCACGATATGAGAACCAAAAAAACCGTTCCCCCCGGGAATTACAAGGCGTTTGCCGGAAAAATATGAAAGATAACTCATAGAGATTTATTTTACCATCTTTTCCATATCTTCTAAAGCCTTGGTGTACACATACTCCCACGTATTATCGCGACTCACCTTTATTGCCCCGGCGCTTAACTTCTTATACAAGGCATCATCAGACAACAGCCGGAGTATCCCATCAGAAAAACTTTTGACCGTGTCTTTCGTCATAATACCGGCACCCCGTTCGACAATATGTCTACCAAGCGGAGGGACGTTCGTCGTCACAACCGGCAAACCGGACGCCGTATACTGGCGGATCTTTCCGGCATCCCCGTACCACCGTATGGACTCCGGAAAAGCTCTGTATGGTGCAAGGCCAACATACGAAGTCCTCACAATTGCTGCCATGTCATCATGATCGTCTACAAACCCGTAAAAAATGACCGATTTACCAAGGTTCAACCGGCGCACCAATCTCTTCATGTCGGGAAGGTTATTCCCGCCTCCGATGATACGCAATAGTGCGTTAGGCCTGTTTTTCTGGATCTCCTTAAACGCCGTTATGGCAAGTTCCACGCCGAAATCAGGCTCCAGGTTCCCCATATATACAAGGCTATCTTTCGTTCTGTGAGCTATTGGCAATGACTTGATCTGCGAAGGAAACAGCCCATTGGGAACATGGATCACCCGATATTTTTTACTCGCATCCAGACCTGCTTTCACTCTTCCCTCCTGCATAGCCGGAGAAACATCCCAGGTAGCATCCGCACGCATCACGCAGAATCGATCGAGCCAAAGATAGACACGGTTAAACATCGTATTTCCAAATCGTACCGGAGAATAGTCTGACACATAATAGATAACTTTTTTTACTCTACCGAACGTTCGTAAAAGTATACCAGCCAGTGCGTTGATGGCTTCCAATCCGACAAAAATGTCATATTTCTCATTTCGGGTAAACGCTACAATAAATACGGAAAAAAAGTCCCGTAATTTATAGGAAATTCGAGTAAGACCATGCCGTTCCAATAAACAATAGAGATATACGGGTATATACAAAAAAGGAGAGACACGATATCTCGTGCTCATCTTCCCATCTTCATACACTTCAACATATGGATTGATCGTGTCGCTTATCGGATGGGGTTGATCCAAAAGCACAAACTTCTCCGTTCGGGGAAGGAAAAAATACAGCATCGAATCAATCATGCCGTTTCTTGGTAAACGCTTGCCCTTTTCATACCAGGAAAACGTCGCAAAAAATATAGACATAGCGGGAGTATAACAACAAATAACGATTTATGGTATCCTTTTTGGGATGAATACGAAAGTTTCGATAGTTATTCCAACAGAGAACTCAGCTTCCGTACTGACTGGCTGTCTAGAAAGTATTCGGCACCAAACGTATAAAAATATTGAAACTATTATTGTTGATGGAAACTCGAAAGATAATACAGTCAAAATTGCTAAAAAATATAAATGCAGTGTATATACCTATA
>CAZLDC010000021.1:0-11665 GCA_964558385.1 uncultured Gammaproteobacteria bacterium | reverse complement strand
CTCTCATACCATCACCGGCTACGTGACGATAGTTTTTTACTTGATTGGTCTTGCAATATCTATTCTTTTCCTCGTGTTTAAAAGAAGATTTCACTTTTCACTTTTCACTTTTCACTTTTCACTTCTTTCAGTTGGCCTTGGTCTTTCTGCGTTTTTTTGGCTCCCGGCGCTTGCGGAGATGGGATACACGAATGTCGCGGGTCAGATCGGCGGAGGGGCTGATTTTCGCGATCATTTCGCTTGCTGGGGCCAACTATGGAATTCTTTATGGGGCTTTGGAGGCTCGGTCGGGGGGTGCATAGACGGATTGTCATTGAAAGCAGGGAAGATCCATATTGTGATTGGTCTGTTCGGACTGATGCTCGCTGCCGTACGCTATAAGAGAGATCTTTGGAAATCTCCGGCAGGGTTATTGGGTGTCATCGGTTTCGGTAGCATGATTATGGCGACGGACTTCTCCCGGCTCGTGTGGGAGAGAATACCGGGTATGAGTTTTGTGCAGTACCCCTGGCGATTTCTTACCGGTGTTGCACTGGGACTTTCCACGGTCGGAGCGTATGCACTTTTTTGGCTCAAACACCGCGTGTTACGGATTGGAGCATGTTTGGTCCTTTGTATCGGGGTTATTTTTTCGAGCGCAAAATTATTTACCCCTCAATATATTTATGAAAAATCCCCCTCGGCATTTTTGTCTCCTGACGATATTTCGTGGCGGGCTTCGCGCGTGTCGGATGAATACCTCCCTCCTTCATTTCAGGCGCCTGCGACGGTAGATCGCATCGCCCGGGGTATACTGACGCCGGATGGTAATAATGGGCTAGGGGTTGAAACCGAGATTGACACGGAAACGTATGCGAAGATCCAGGTAGAGGCTCAAACACCCAGGCGTGTGACGCTCAACCGCATCTATTTTCCCGGATGGGCATACTGGGTGAACGGAAAGAAGCAAAACATAGCAGTAGAGAGCGGTTTACCTGTCCTTACTATTCCGGATGGAAGAAGTGTCGTGGAAATGCACTTTGGCAGTACCACCCCCAGGCTGATCGGGACTATACTAAGTATCGGGATCATACTGTGGTTTTTCAAATCCTATGGCAAAACATCCGTCGCTTAATGTCGTATTGCCCGTATACAACGAGGAAAAAGAATTGAAAGAAAGCGTCGTCACGCTTTACGATTTTTTATCACGGGAGATGGGTGATTTTGATTGGCACATTACTATCGTCGATAACGCATCTACAGATGCTACGTATGCGATAGCAAAAACATTGGCGAATGATGTTAAACGCGTGCGTTCAGTTCATTTAGATCGGAAAGGCAGGGGAAGAGCGGTAAAATATGCCTGGGAACATTTTACAGCGGATGTGAATGCGTACATGGATATCGATCTCTCCTCAGATCTCAAGCACTTCCCTGCACTCATAGAATCGCTTCAGCGCGGATATGATATCGCGATCGGTTCAAGAAATGCTCATGGCGCCCGCGTATACGGAAGAAGCTTGTTGCGCACGATCACCTCCAAAACATATATAGCGCTCATCAAAGCATTGTTTTGGGTGCATTTTTCCGATGCGCAGTGCGGATTTAAAGCGGTTACCCGCCGGGTGGTGAAGGAGCTTGTCCCAACCATTGCCGATGATGAATGGTTTTTTGACTCAGAACTATTGATTACCGGGGAAAAACTTGGGGGAAGGATTTATGAAGAACCGGTGACATGGGTCGATAATCCCGGATCAACCGTGAGGGTGATGAATACGGCGCGCGGGGATATAGAGGGATTATGGCGGTTGTTTGTTACCCGGCCATGGAATAGGAGTCGCCATGACCGGTGATAGCAGCACAGTAGCCCCGATTCGAAACCGGACGCTTTCCGGTATCATTGCGCTTTCTTCACGGACGTTTGTCCTGCAACTCATAGCATTTGGTGCGACATTTCTTCTGACGATTTTTTTGAGTCCTGCGGTGTTTGGGATTTTTTATGTGGTATCGGCAATGATTGCTTTTTTGGGATATTTTTCTGATATCGGACTTGCTGCCGCGCTGATCCAGAAAAAAGACGCACTCACACGAGAGGATCTCACGACGACGTTTACAATACAGCAACTATTAGTGGGGACGGCAGTCGTATGTGCATTTGTTCTGACTCCCGTAATCTCAGCATGGTATGGATTGGATAACCCTGGAATCGGACTCTATCAGGCTTTGGCATTTGCATTTTTCCTGTCTTCGCTCAAGACCATTCCTTCAATACTCCTTGAGCGTGATCTTGCGTTTGGTAAGCTCGTCATTCCTCAGATACTGGAAACCGTAGGCTTTTATATCACCGCAGTGACGCTGGCTTGGTTTGGTTTCGGGGTAACCAGTTTTACCTGGGCAGTCATTGTGCGCTCGGTGATCGGGCTTATTGCTATGTATATCGTCAAACCGTGGATGCCCGGGATCGGTATATCCCGCCCGGTCGCGTTACGGCTTCTTCGGTTCGGTATTCCATTCCAAATGAATTCATTTTTAGCTTTAGTGAAGGATGATTTGCTTACGGTCTATTTGGGAAAGGTATTGCCCTTGACTCACGTCGGATACATCGGGTGGGCGAAAAAGTGGGCGGAAGTGCCGCTTCGGCTTATCATGGACAGCATCGTGCGGGTCACGTTTCCCGCATTTTCCCGCCTGCAGCAGGATGCGAACCGCTTGCGTGTGGGGATAGAACATACGCTTTTTGGGTTGAGCGTCACCATTTTTCCTATCACGGTCGCGATGATTGCGGGCATCAGGCCATTCATGTCTCTTATTCCCCGATATGGGAAATGGGAGCCGGCGCTTTTGTCTTTTTACCTTTTTGCTTTGGCTTCCGTCGTATCCAGTCTATCTACCCCCCTTACCAATGCGCTCAATGCTCTGGGACATATCCGAACAACGCTCAAGCTGATGATTCTCTGGACGTCTCTTACCTGGGTTGTTACCCTTCTATTGTTGCCTTTTTTCGGATATAACGGGGTAGCCATAGCGCTTCTTTCCATAACGTCTACGGTCACGGTCGTAGTTATCCTACTGAAACGGGTCGTACCATTTACGTTTTTTAATAATATCCGGGGTCCTCTGATTGCTTCCATTGCTCAATATATAGTCTCAATGATGATCCAGAACCTTATGGGAAGCGGTATCGTTGGTTTGACTGCATCTCTCGGATTGGGTGCTATACTATTTGTGGGCATGATCGTCCTGTTAGAACGGGAGAAGATACGGTTTTTAACCGGTCAATTGAGTTCACTATGGAAACGATAAGCGTCGTATTATCCGTCAGAAATGAGGCGTCTAAATTAGCACGCACGCTTTCGGCGGTTAGGTGGGCCGATGAGATCATTGTCATCGATAATGAATCGACTGACGGAACGGATGCTATTGCCCGGAAATTTGGAGCGAGGGTATATAAAGGGAAAAATAATCCGATGCTCAACGTCAATAAAAATTTCGGTTTTACGAAGGCTACAAGCGATTGGATACTCTCGCTTGACGGCGATGAAGTCGTTTCTCCGGAGCTCGAACGCGAGATAAAAGAAAAAGTCCTCAGTCCTGGATCCCAAGTCAGCGGAGAGCGCCCTGCAGGATTTTGGATTCCGCGAAAAAATATGCTTTTCGGCAAGTGGATACAACACGGACTATGGTGGCCTGATAAACAGCTTCGTTTGTTTCGTGCAGGGAGCGGCACATTCCCCTGTATTCATGTTCATGAATACCTTACCGTTGAGGCAGTGACAGCTGATTTGAATGCACCGATGATTCATTATAATTATGAGACCGTTTCGCAGTTTATACGAAAAATGGATGAGATCTATACGCCCAGTGAAGTGGATAGACATTTGGCGTCTGGATATTCCTTAGTTTGGTACGATGCACTTCGGTTTCCACTTTCGGATTTTTTGAAAACATATTTTGCTCAAGCCGGATATAAGGACGGCCTGCACGGGTTTACGCTATCAATGCTTCAGGCGTTTTATTCCTTTATCGTGTTTATGAAGCTATGGGAACGGGAAAAATTTGACGATCACCCCGTCACCATTGAAGGGATGGAGCATGAATTGGTGCGATCCGGTAGTGAACTTCGATATTGGATGTTGACCGCGAAGATACATGAAACAGCCAATGGGATGAAAAAGATATGGTATCGGGTGATGAGAAAGATTACGTTAACATAACCGTATGCATGGATCTATCAAAGTAGGACTCGTCGCCTCATTTTTATTGCTTTTGACCACAAATGTCGTACTGATAGATCTATTTTTGGTTTTAGGCAGACGGACAGCAAGCCCAAGTCAAATGGCGTCGACGACCGTGCGACTGGAGCCAACGCCTCCCCCTGACACTTCCTCCTGTCCGGCAGCGTGTATGGCATCCATTGCAGCGCTTGACCGGAACATGAAGCAATTAGAATCTCGGGTAGGATCCGAAAATACAACACCGTTCTCAACGGCAAATAGCGATGCAAGGGAATATTACATCCCGTTAGGATCGGGAAGCACAACATCCAATAGCTGGAAGGACATTCCCGGGGTAGAGGCAGTCATCGATACGGGTAATTATCCAAGGATTAAGTCGGTTACGTTTGAGGCTTATTTAAACATCCCGACCGCCAACGGGAGGGTGTATGCGAAGGTTTTCAATGTGACGGATAAACACGATGTGTGGTTTAGCGAGTTGAACGCTGAGGGTCCCGTTCTTGTCAAAAAAGAAGCGAGTATTTCGCTTGAGAACGGGATAAAAACATACCGCGTGATGGGTCTTTCGACGCTTAAGTACGAAGCAAATATTCAAAACGCTCGTCTTAAAATCCTCACCTATTAATATGACCCGTATTGCAGTCATTATCGTCAATTGGAACGGAAAAAAAGATACGATTGATTGCCTTGCTTCGCTCGGCAAACTCAAAACTCAAAGCTCAAAGCTCAAAACTTACGTTGTAGACAATGGTTCAACCGATGGTTCTGTGGAAGCAATAAGAAAGGGTTTTTCCGATGTGGTGATTTTGGAAACCGGCAAAAATCTCGGATTTACCGGCGGAAATAATATAGGTATTCGTCAAGCGCTGTTAGGGGGAGCTGATTTCGTTTGGCTTCTAAACAACGATACGACCGTCGATCAGTCAGCCCTAACAGAACTCATTGCTGCATTTGAGGATCCAAACGTGGGAATTGGCGGTTCGAAGATCTATTTTGCGCCGGGTCGGGAATATCATCGCGATTGGTATAAACAAAAGGATCGGGGTCATGTCTTCTGGTATGCTGGGGGACAGATCGACTGGAACAATATGTATGCGTCTCATCGCGGTGTTGATGAAGTAGACCATGGTCAGTATGATAGGACACAGGAAACTCCGTTTGTCACCGGATGTTCTATGATGGTGAGAAAAGAAGTGTTTGACAAGGTCGGATACTTAGACGAGAAATTTTTTGCGTATCTCGAGGATCTGAATTTCTGTTTACGCGCAAAGCAGTCAGGATATAAACTTCTCTATGTGCCGAAATCTGTTGTTTGGCACAATAATGCAGGCTCAAGCAGCGTGGGAAGCAGCACCCATCAGTACTATATGACGAGAAACCGTTTATTCGTGGGGCTGCGCTATGCGCCACTGCGCACAAAATTTGCGCTCGTTCGAGAAGCAGTCCGTGCGGTGATTGCCGGTCCAGCAGTTTGCAGGAGAGCGGTACTGGACGCCATAATCGGGAGAGCGGGGAAACCATGAACGTATCAGCCATTATTATTGCAAGGAACGAAGAAAGTAGAATTGCCACGTGTATTTCCTCGATTGCCTGGGCGGATGAGCTCATCGTTGTAGATAATGGATCTTCGGATGCCACACGGGAAATCGCGAAAAAACATGGAGCGACGGTTATCTCTGGCGCGGATACTCATAACTTTGCCAAGCTTCGCAATATCGGAAAAGAAAAGGCCCACGGAGCGTGGCTTCTCTATATCGATGCGGATGAAGTTTTGACGGATGAACTCGCAAAGGAGATTAAAGATGCTGTCAGCCACTCGCCTCGCTTAAGCTCCGGCGAAGCGGGTCAGCATTCAGCTATCAGCGGATACGAACTAAGAAGGAAGAATTATTATTTGGGTCACAAGTGGCCGGGAGAAGAGTCTATCCTCCGACTCATGCGCAAAGATGCGCTTCAGGAGTGGTATGGGCAGCTGCATGAAACCGCACGGGTGAAAGGAGAAATTGAAAGACTCCGTTCACCACTGATTCATCACACCCATCGGACGCTCGAGGAAATGGTGACTAAAACAAATGAATGGTCGGAAATGGAAGCCAAGCTTCGATTTGATGCCGGGCATCCGCCGGTCGTCTGGTGGCGATTCCCGCGAGTTTCGGTGACGGCTTTTTTTAATTCGTTTATCACGCAGGGTGGTTCCCACGCAGGTGTCGTCGGGTGGATTGAAAGTATTTATCAGGCGTTTAGCATGTTCATCACATATGCTAAGTTGTGGGAGATGCAGCAAGTAGAAAGTCAAAAGTCAAAAGTTAAAAGTTAAAAGTTAAAAGATATGAAAAAAATAGGGATGAAATACTGGCCGGTCGTTGTTATTTTTTTTGCGTGGTTTGTATTTTCATCACCCTATTTGTTAAGAGGTCTCGTTCCTTTTCCGAGCCGGTATTTGGTTTCATTTTTTCCTCCATGGAGCGCGCAATACGGGATGGCTCTGAAAAACAATGCCATGCCGGATGTTGCGACTCAGATATATCCGTGGAAAAAAATTACCATTGATACGTGGAAACAAGGTCAGGTACCACTTTGGAATCCATATAGCTTTTCGGGTACGCCGCATGCGGCTAACTATCAGACGGCCGTGTTTTCCCCGGTGAACCTCCTTTATTTCGTCCTGCCGTTTTTCGACGCTTGGAGCGTAAGCATTCTTCTGCAGCCTCTTCTCGCTGGGGTATTTATGTATGTTTTACTTCGGTGTCTGGACCGGTCAAAGGAGGGGAGCCTGATCGGCGCAGTTGCGTTTATGTTTTGCGGATTTCTCACGGTCTGGATGGCCTATGGTACGCTCGGATGGGCGGTGTTGTGGTTGCCGTTTATTTTCGCGGGGGTACTACTCCATATCGATAAACGGGCATGGTGGAGACCTGTCATGGTAGCCGTCGGTATTGCATGGTCGTTCGTATCCGGTCACTTTCAGATGAGCGTCTATGTGCTGATGGCAGCCGCGTCATTTACTCTCTACGAAAGCATAAAAACAAGACGTTGGAGAGCTGGTTTGGAGTTAGGATTCGCCATCGCCCTCGGGCTTATGCTTGCGGCTCCTCAAATTCTTCCGTCGCTCGAGGCGTATCGTGGATCAGTCCGCAGTGAACTGTTCGCGTCTGCGGGTGGAATAAATTTTCAGCATCTCATCACTATGTTCGCGCCGGATTTTTTCGGCAATCCGGTGACGCGCAATGACTGGTTCGGGTTTTATGCCGAGTGGGCATCTTATGTTGGCGTCGTGCCATTGCTGCTCGTTGTTTATTCCATCATCCGCCCGTCCGCCGGCGAGGCAGGCCGGACGAAGCACATTGGATTTTTTTTGAGTCTTTCGGTTATTTCATTGGCTTTGGCGACTCCAACGCCACTTAATGCTTTTATTTCCTGGCTTAAATTGCCGGCAATCTCAACGAGTTATGGCGCACGGATTATTATTCTGACGGGGTTTTCCTTCGCGGTGTTGAGCGCTTATGGATTGGATGGTGTGAGGGAAGATTGGGAAAAGCGAAAACGCTCGAGCGCCTTACTTCTTACTATGATTATCGGCCTGTTTCTTATCTGTGTTTGGGCTGTCGTTATGATCATTCGGCCGTTTCCCGTTGATAAACTTCTGATTGCGCGCAGAAACCTGCTATTGCCTTCGGGATTGTCGCTTGGATGTATCGCGCTTGTTTTTATGGGATTCATCAGGAAGAGAAGGGTGGTCCATGCTCTTGTGGTTGGGCTGTTGGTTGCATTGACCATCGCAGACATGCTTCGATACGCGGGCAAATGGATGCCGTTTGATCCGCGGGAGTATGTGTATCCGGATATGCGTATATTGACGTATCTGCAAGCTCAAATCGGCCATGACAGAATGTTTGGTAATTTCGGCGGGGAAGTAACGAACGGATTTGGAATTTTCGGTATTGAAGGATACGACGCGGTGTATCAAAAGAGATACGGGGAGTTTATCCGATCGACGAGCAGAGGAAAAATCATCACTCCGGAACGTTCAATAGTGCAATTTCCGAAAATCGGCGATTACACGGAAAAAACGCTTGCCATTCTGGGAGTACGGTATATTGCCCACCGCCTCAGCGACGCGCGTAACTCCTGGGCGTATCCGTATTGGAATTACTCGCAATACGCCAGTATATACCGGGACGAGCATTATGAAGTATTTGAAAATGCCCATGCACTGCCCCGCGCATTATTGGCTTCATCGTATGTTGTGCGAACGGTCGATCAGGATATCATGGATATGATCTATTCGGATGATTTTGATCCGAAAACCACCGTTATATTGGAGAAAGAGCCGGATTTGAATCCAGAGCCGGGAGAAGGCAGCGCAGATATCGTACGTTATACGCCAAATGAGGTGATCATAAAAACGTCTTCTGGAGTACAAAAGATGCTGTATCTTTCTGATGTTTTTGATACCGGTTGGAAAGTGAGCATTGATGGTATCTCGACTACTCTTTACCGAGCGAATTACGATTTTCGTGCAGTGGAAGTGCCGCCGGGTGCGCATACGATCCGCATGGTATACTGGCCTGAAAGCTTTGTCGCCGGGATGTGGACTGCCGTTGGAGGCGTGATTTTGCTTTTGTTTTTGTCATTCTCTGTGCATATCCGCAGATACGGGAGTGACCGTTCATTCCTATGAACATTGGTTTTTATTCTCCATACCTTGATAGTGGTGGCGGTGGGGAGCGGTACCTCCTTACCCTTGCTTCGCACTGGTCTCATAAACATGACGTATTTGTTTTTTGGGATGACAATTCCATTCTGGATAACCAACAGAAACGTCTTGATATAGATTTATCGAGGATAAAAGTTGTTCGAAATGTATTTCGAGAACAAAATGTATTCAAAAAATTATTTACTACTCGCCAATATGACCTTATATTTTTCTTAAGCGACGGAAGCATTCCTTCAACCATCGCCAAGCGCAATATTCTGCACTTCCAGGTTCCGTTTCCGACCGTAGCCTACAGCGTAGCCAAGCTCTCGCGATATCAGGCTGTGGTGTGCAACTCTGTATTCACAAAACAGTCTCTCGATACGAGAGTGGCAGAAGGCGCTACCGTCATTTATCCGCCAGTCCCTTCTGTAGGTGTGGGTCGCGTAAAAAAAGAGAAGCTGATCCTTTCGGTGGGGCGTTTTACCGGATTTCATACTGCCAAAAAACAGCACATGCTCGTGGAAGCATTTGCAAAGGCGCAGAAAAACAAACAATTGCGCGGTTGGAAGCTCGTACTTGCCGGCGGACTCATCGCGAGTGATCAGGGCTATATTGATAGTCTCAAAAGACTCACAAAGGGATTGCCTGTCGCTGTGGAGACCAACATCACGCATGAGCGTCTTTCTGACTACTATCGCCGTGCCTCTCTCTATTGGCATGCGGCCGGATACGGCGAAACTGATCCGCGCTGGATGGAACATTTTGGTATCAGTACGGTTGAGGCAATGTCCGCGGGAGCCATACCGGTCGTGTATTCCGGCGGTGGGCAGCCGGAGATTGTCAAGGAAGGACAAAATGGATTTCTATGGCAGACTACAGTCGAGCTTCTGGAAAAAACACAAAAAGTCATAAGCAATGTGACTTTGGCACAAGACCTGCGCAAGAGGGCTATTGAGACGAGCAAACAGTTTTCCGTATTGCGATTTTGTGAAGCGTTTGACAAGCTTCTGTATGATATTTAGAAGATCGGACATTATTGCCATTGTTTTTTTCCTGTTGATTGTTAGTGCTTTTTTCATGCAAACAATCCGAGAAGGAAAGCTTCCGGTACCCTCCGACAGTCTTGTTGGGCTTTATCACCCGTGGCGGGATTTGTATAGCACACAGTACCCTCGGGGGATTCCGTTTAAAAATTTTCTCATCACTGATCCGGTGCGTCAGCAGATTCCGTGGCGGAAAATAGCCGTAGATGAGTGGAAAGAAGGACGCGTTCCTGTGTGGAATCCGTATAATTTTTCCGGGAGTCCCATCCTCGGAAACATTCAATCAGCCGCATTATATCCACTGAACATGCTTTTTTTCGTACTTCCGTTTATGGATGCGTGGTCCGTGCTCATTATTCTGCAACCGCTTTTGGCAGGTCTTTTTTTGTATTGGTATTTGAGGGCTTTGAGTATACATCCGGCGGCAAGTTTATTGGGCGCGATCGCATGGAGTTTTTCCGGATTTCATATAGCGTGGCTCACGTGGGGGACGATCGGCCACGTCGCTCTCTGGCTCCCGCTATCGCTTCTTGCTGTTGATAAACTCACGAAAGGGCGATTCCCGGAATTAAAGCAGTCTCAATTCCGGGAATCGCTGATAACGTTTGTATGGTCTGCATTTTTTGTTGCGTCCGCGACTTTCCAATTTTTCGCAGGACACGCGCAGATATCCTTGTATTATGGTCTGATAGTTATCGCGTATGCAGGCGCAAAAATCATTCAGTTGAAAGAAAGAAAAAAAATCATGATGGTATTCGTGTTTTTGCTTAGAAGTGTTGCCGTATTGACCGCTGCACAATGGATTCCGTTGTTACAGTGGACAGGTCAAAGTAGCAGGATTGCCGTGGGATCGGATTGGATGCAGGAGGGATGGTTTATCCCATGGCAGCATCTGATACAGTTTGTCGCGCCTGATTTTTTTGGTAACCCGACGACCTTAAATTACTGGGGACAGTGGAATTACGGTGAGTTCGTGGGATACATAGGAATATTACCGCTTATACTAGCGGTTTTCGCTGTAATTTCCGGGCGAAGCAGTATGCGATTATTTTGGATAGTGATAGGTGCCACCGCGCTGCTGTTTGCATTCCCCACACCTCTATCAAAAGTACCGTTTATCATAAAAATACCTGTCATATCTGCCCTTCAGCCCACGCGTCTCCTGTTTATCGTCGATTTTTCCCTCGCGATGCTTGCCGCATATGGCTGTCATGATTTTTTACAAAAAGAACCGAAGAGTCGCATAGCGTGGAGCATCTCTGGGGTAGGAGGAGCGCTGTTGGTCCTGTGGGGAGTGATCGCGGTTTCGCGGTTTGGATACTGGGATGTGTTTCCCCGCGAGCATCTTGCGGTGAGCATGCGAAACCTTATCGCGCCGACTGTATTGTTTGCAATTGCTGCGTTCGTTTGTTTCCTCTATCAGCGTTTGGGCCGTATAGCAGTTATCCGGTACCTGCTTATCGCGGGTTTCATAGGATTGGTTGCAGGAGATGTGCTCCGGTTCGGTTGGAAGTTTACGCCGTTTACCCCGCGGGAGTATTTTTTTCCGGAAACGAACATCATATCGCTGCTCAGGAAGCAGAAAGAACCGTTTCGGATCATGAGTGTTGATCAGCGCATCATGCCTCCAAATGCTGCAGGGTATTACGGGATAGAATCCATTGAAGGATATGATCCGATCATATCACAGCGGTTTGAGGAGTTGATGG
>CAZLDC010000020.1:0-11846 GCA_964558385.1 uncultured Gammaproteobacteria bacterium | reverse complement strand
TTTCCGGTTTATGCCCGGCTCAAGCTCATCTCCTGCTTCCTTGTCCAACATTTTGACTTCAATGACCGTTCCGCGCTCGCCATGAGGCATCCGTAGCGACGTATCACGCACTTCCCGGGCTTTCTCCCCAAAAATTGCGCGCAACAGTCGCTCTTCGGCGGTCAACTCCGTTTCCCCTTTCGGGGCTATTTTCCCGACGAGAATATCATTGGGCCCCACTTCCGCGCCAACCACGACAATGCCATCCTCATCCAGATACCGAAGGGCTTCTTCTCCTACATTGGGAATATCCCGCGTCGTTTCCTCAATACCCAGCTTGGTATCAACGACGCTCGCTTCATATTCTTCAATATTAACGGAGGTCAAAAGATCTTCTTTGACGAGCCGGTCTGAAATCACGATAGCGTCTTCAAACCCTAAGCCGTCAAAGCTCATATATGCCACCACGACATTCGTACCGAGAGCTAGCTCACCATTTTCGCTGGAGGGTCCGTCAATGAGGATTGCTCCTTTTTTCACTTTATCGCCTGTTTTTACGGCAACATGTTGATTATACGAAGTGGATTGGCTTGTCCGTTTAAATTTTTCGACATTATACGTTTCCTCCTGACCATCTTTTGTTTTTATACTGACACGGCCCGCATCGACATAGGTTATGACTGCATCATCAGGAGCTGTGATCACGCGTCCCATAGAGCTTGATATCGAGAACTCCATTCCTGTTCCAACAACAGGCGATTGTGGCGCCACGAGTGGCACTGCCTGTGACTGCATGTGAGTTCCCATGAGAGCACGGTTGGCTTCATCATGCGCGAGAAACGGAATGAGGGATGCCGGAGCGCCGACGACTTGCCTCGGCACGATATCCATGTACTCGACGAGTTTAGCGTCAGCTTCCAAAAACTCTCCCTTATGCCGCACCGGAACACGCTCATCGGTCAGGTATCCGTGCGCATCAAGACCGATGCTTGCGTGTGTCACATAGTGATACTGCTCATCATCGGCGGACAAATAGACGATCTGATCGGTCACTCTCACGCGCGTCACACCATTTTTTTCCTCTTTTTCAACTTTGCGGTACGGCGTTTCCAAAAATCCATACTCATTGACCCGCGCGTAGAGGGCCATATAGGTCACAAGTCCGATGTTAGGGCCTTCAGGACTGCGGACCGGACAAATACGGCCATACTGGCTTGCGTTGATATCCCGGATGCTAAATGACGCGCGTTCGCGGCTAATGCCACCGATACCCATGACGGTGAGGCGGCGCAGATTATCGACTTCCGCTAGCGGATTGGTCTGATCGAGAATCGTTGACAATTGGCTCGTACGGAAAAAGTCGTTGACTGCAGCGATGATGGGTCGGGCATTGACTAATTGGGAAGGAGTGAGTTCCGTAGCGGCCGCTCCCGCAAGGCTCATTTTTTCACGGATAGACCGCTCAAGACGAAGCAGTCCTACGCGAAATGCATTGGTCGCAACCAGTTCGCCCACGCGGCGGACCCGGCGGTTACCCAGGTGATCAATATCATCTACATCACCGCTGCCATTGGCAAGCCCGATGAGATACCGGATACTCCCGATAATATCCTCTTTCGTCAGTACCCAATGTTCCCGGTCCAGTGGTACGGATACGCCGAGTTTTTTGTTCATCTTATAGCGTCCCACGCGTTCCATGCTGTATCGGCGGTAGTCAAAAAACATAGTCCGCAGCAATTCCTGCGCGTTATCCAGGACGATGGGTTCTCCGGGGCGAAGCTTCTTATACAGCTCAAGTATTGCCTCCGTCTGCGAGGTGGTAAGATCTTTCTTGAGGGTCGAATCGATAAACTGCCGTTCCTTGTCCGTATCCACATCGGCAAATAATTTTCTCAGTTCCGCTTCATCAGAGACGCCGATAGCCCGCAAAAACGTCGTCGCCGGAAACTTTCTCCGGCGGTCAATACGAACCATGAGGACATCATTTCGCGTCATAGCAAACTCAAGCCAGCTGCCATGGAGCGGTCGGATTTCTGCGGTATACAGCGTCCGGCCCGTCGACGGATCAACCTGTCCGGTAAAGTAAATACCCGGGCTTCGCACGAGCTGGTTTACGACACACCGCTCAATGCCATTGATGATAAATGTCCCGTTTTGGGTCATCGCGGGGATATCTCCCAAAAACACTTCCTGACTCACCCGATGTCCGGTCTGTTTATTCGTGAGAGTCGTCGTGACTTTAAGCGGCATGTCAAACGTCAATCCTTTATCCCGCGCGACTTCGCTCGTCAGACGGGGTTTGCCGAAATAATAATCGCCGAAGGAAAGTTCCCAATTTTTACCGGTGAAGTCTACGACGGGGGTCACTTCATCGAGGAGTTCGCGAATGCCGGTTTCCAAAAACCACTGATACGATTCGCGCTGCACAAGCACCAGATCCAACGGAGGAAGGTGTGGATAGGACTTACCCCAAAACTCACGATTGGTAATAATGCTGTCGTCGTGTGCCATCGAATAATTCCCCTCAGAGCCAGGTAAGTGAACGACAAAAAGAAGCGAACAATGAACGTTCGCCTCTCTCGGGCTATTGAAGTTTCCTTATTATATATACCTTTCGGCCGATGTCAATACCCCGCGTGCGGCTATGCCACATACGGCTTAATGAGCGCTTCTACCTCAGAGAGGCTCTTTGTCTCCATGAGGAGTTTCATGAGGCTACTAGCTCCAAAAAAATTTCTCACGTAGATTTTAAAAAACTTCTTCATCGGGGCAAATCGCAATTCCCCTGGATAGGTATCGGTGTAGAGCTTCGCATGCGCGAGGAGCAGTTCCAGCGACTCCTGCATCGTATGGGCTCTGGGTGCTTTTTCAAAGACCCAGGGGTTTTGGAATATTCCCGTGCCGATCATCACGCCATCCACACCATGGAGAGCCGAAATCTGACGCGCCTGTTTTGCCGTAGTCACCCCACCGTTGCCGATGATGACCGTATCCGGAGCCAGCTGATCGCGCAAGTTCACTGCCTTGCCGATTTCATCCCAATGCGTCGGAACTTTGGACATTTCTTTGGCGGTCCGTCCGTGGATGGTGATCGCTTGCAGCTTCTGCTCTAGTAAAAAACGGATCCAGACGTCCGTCACGATCGTTTTTACCCCAAGGCGCGTTTTGACACTTACCGGAAGATCGGGCGCGCCGTCTTTGACCGCGGCAATCATTGCCGCAGCACGCTCCGGAGTATTGATAAGCTGCGCGCCGCATCCCATGTTCATGACATCCTTCACGGGACATCCCATGTTGATATCGATCCCGTCAAACCGCAGGTCGCGCACGAGTTTGGCAACGGTATAAAAATTCTTCGGTTCCGTCCCCCATAGTTGCGCGATAATCGGCCGCTGTTTCTGAGAATACCGCAGTCGGTGGATGGTCTTTTCGTAGCCTTTGGAGCAGAGCGCTTCGGTGTTGACAAACTCAGTCATCAACACATCCGGCTTTCCCGCGTTTGCAATAATCTCCCGGAACACATAGTCCGTCACCCCATCCATGGGAGCGAGAACGAGAAAGGGATTATGATCACGGGCGAGGTTTTTCCACAGATTCACCATGGGGATCATTGTACATCAAAATCCTTCGATCCCCTGGAGTTGTTGGCCCATTTGAACATTGAGCGAATTGACAAACGACATGGTGTACTGCACGGCTAGGATGAACGTAACACCCGAAAGGATCATGGCCACAACTCCGACGAGTTTTGCT
Organism: uncultured Gammaproteobacteria bacterium; assembly: GCA_964558385.1. Taxonomy (GTDB): domain Bacteria; phylum Patescibacteriota; class Microgenomatia; order UBA10105; family UBA927; genus CAZLDC01. Next base: position 8,114 of record CAZLDC010000020.1, on the reverse strand, counting down.
TTATCATCGTTCTCCCGCAGGTACTTAAGACCCCAGAATATTCCCATCGGCGCCAACACAATACTCCCGGTGTAAAGCTTGATCTGATCCAAGAGAGTTGTCCCCGGAGGTACGGCATGGAGACTCTTCCCACAGTTGAAGCAAAAATAGTCCGTCGGCCGGACGGCTGTATGGCATCCCGGACATGCGGGCATTTCATCCATGATTTTATTGTACAACGAATCCATTTAATCGGGGTGTGTGCGTTTTACTTACGCTCCTATAAGGAGATCTGACAAATCCGCGATCATATCTGCATGCGCGCTCAACTCTGAGGGAGTCATACCAGTAATCTCCTCGCGCTTGAAACCGCACAATAACATATCGCCTTCCTCAAATACTGTGAGTAAACGATCCGGACCGAACGGCAAATCGCCAAATAGCTTCTCTACCTCTGCAGGAGATAAATATCCCAATGCATCAGCTTCCGGAATAGCCATATATACATATAATACACATCCGGCGCCGTATTGTCCATCAAATCCACCCGAACCCGTCATTTGGATTTGGCCATCACGAGATTCCAAACCTTTGCAAACACAAATCCTACAGCGTATCCGACTCCAGCGGTAACAACGACGAGCATGACCGCTTTCTGCACATCAAAGGAACCGACGACAATCGGATTGTTCAAAAAATGCAACCCGAATATGAAATCAAGCCATGTTTGTGCAAATCCCAGATATACAACAAGCGCCCACCCAGCATGCATAAGGCCCATAAAAGCGCCCAGCGCAATTCCCGCCTGATGTTCTGATAATTTCTTCATCATTATCACCTCCCTTAGAAACACTCAACGAGTTTTACGAGTTTAGTGTTTTTTAGGCCCGCCGCTCACGCGCTCTTTGTGCCGTTCCGCCAGCTGGCGGGCGAAGAGGCGCAAAGGAAGCGTAGGCGGGCGACACCTCTTTCTTCTTCAAGTCTATTCCATCATACACCCGTGGAATCCCCTGGACAAAAAAATGTTTTGCCTAATATTCTGCCAACGGATACTATATATCTATGGAGCTCGTGGTGATTGCAGTATGCATCATTGGATTCACACTCCTCATAACGTACTGGTTTCTCCCGGGTCGTCTCAATCCCATGATTGATGCAGGTATTGGTATCGCAAAAATAGCGGTCGACACGATACTCACGGTACTGTTTGGGGCTATGGGTTTATGCATTGAAGGAATAGAAAAGCATATCGCCAAACCCATCCGGCGCATCATCCAGAAGATCCATATCCCGTTTGGAGTGATCGTAGCGTGCTCTCTCATCCTTGGCCTCTCGGTCGTTGCGCTCGATCACCAGTACGGCCGGCAACTCTTTTTATCCGATGAAACGATCCCCTTTTATCACATCACCATCATGGAACAATCCTATTGGATATCCTGGTATGCGCTCAGCATTGGTGGATTTCTCATTGGCTACAGTCTGCTCGCGATACTGCTCGCGATACTGGAAGGAGTACTTAGTCTCCTTAATCAGCCGGTCCGCATATCAGTCATCGTACGCGGGTAAAATTTCTCTTTCGGTTCACCCACACCTCCAGTGTGCGTAACCAAAAGTCAATTGTATTTTATCCCGTCGTGATCCATACTAAAATCAGTATGAAACGTCTGCCTAAACTTGTCGTTTCGATTGCCCTTTGCGAGGCCGTCGGTCTCCTGACCACCCCATTTACCGTAGCCGCCATACCGGAGTGGTATGCAAGCCTCATCAAGCCCTCATTTTCTCCTCCTAACTGGATCTTCGGACCGGTCTGGACTCTCTTATATTTTCTCATGGGAGTATCATTCTTTCTTGTGTGGCAATTAGGCTGGAAGAAGAAAAAGGTACAAACCGCAGTGTATTATTTTGGCGCACAGATCGCGCTCAATTTCCTCTGGTCCATCGCATTTTTCGGGCTGCGCTCACCACTTCTGGGACTCATCAATATTATCACGCTGCTCCTGTTCATCATCCTGACCATGAGGCACTTTTATCCCCTATCCAAACCTGCCTTTTATCTGCTGGTGCCCTATCTTCTCTGGGTCAGCTTTGCCTCGCTCCTGAACGCCGCAATCGTGGTTCTCAATTAATCAGTAGGATTTTGTTGAGGATCACAGTTCACCCACACCCCCGGGGTGTGTAACAACTTTTTGACTTGTGCTATCTCGCATTGGATCCTAAATATAAGAAAAACCAAAATCTTTTCCTATTGGTGCGAGACTATCTTCTTTTACTATTGCGATTCCTAGCTCTAAGGAATTAATGAATTCAATATACTTTGAATCGGATGGCTGTTTTGAGGGTTCTAGAATTTTATATTGTTTATCGAAAGTTAGATGCTTTTCCTTATTGTACTTTTGTATTTCAAAATAGTCATACTCATATAACTGCACTATTCCTTTTCTTGCCTGAGATCTAAAGTTCCTATTTTCTGTGCTTTTTACTTCAAATAAAAGTGACTTTTTTTCGTCGTGCACGAATAAATCAACAAATTTATTTGATAGAGTACTATAACCCTTACTCCTAAAAATATTTATGAGCTTCTGAGTAATTGAATGATGTGCAGCTTCTGCGCGAGCTAGAATGTCATTATCTCGTTCAACTAATGAGTATGGTTTCTTAATGATTCGTTCATTTATCTCATCTAGATATCGTAAAGATCCGGCATGACGTAGCGTATCGTCAGCGTTCTTCACTTCCATAAAGCCCGATTTTTCCTCCCTGAATTGAGTTCCTCGTTCAGAATGTCCGGACAATAAAAAAAGTGGTCTCTTCATCGACAATATTTGTTCTGCAACACCATCAGAAACTTTGGAAAAACTGCCCATTTGTGGAAAACCCTGAATCTCGGAGATTGGCACTCTGTTTCGAAGTAATTTATCAATTAAAAAAACGGTCTTCTCGTTATTACTTGGACTTGGTGATTCCCATGTGTTGGATCGGGTAGATCACAAAATAAATACACCTCTGTTAATGGAACTAATAATGGCCATCTATTTTCTTTATGTTTAAACTCATAGTGCCATAAATAATTATTTTTAATAGAAAAATGATACCCAACAACTCCAATTCCAATGATTCCAGATGCAGCATTCCTAAAAACCGACGAATTTGAACCCGTACTATGAATGAAAAAAATGTCTCCAGTTTGTATTCTTGCCCATCGGTCTTTTAAATCCATCTCCAATCCCCATGTCATATGTTTAAATGCTGTAAGCCAATGTTCAGGCGGACCAGTAAAGCGAAAAAATTGTTTACCTTTAAGATTTTCAATTATATTAATCATAAATCTGTATATTTTTTGTGTGAACCTTTAGATTTTTCTACCGGGTACTTTTTCTCTTGAACAACAAGCTTTTTTTCTAAAGTTTCTTTAATATCTATCTTTAGATCGTGGCTTATGAGTAGCACCCAATACAATACATCTGCCAACTCTGCACCAACTTCATTTTTATGGCTTACTACATACTCTTTCATTTCTTCAGAATTTCTCCATTGAAAGTGCTCCATCAGCTCTGCAGCTTCCAACACGAGTGATAGTGACATGTCTTTGGGATTGTGGAATTGCTTCCAATCGCGAGCGTCACGAAATTTTGTAATTAACTCAGTTAATTTTTTGATATCTGACATGCCCAAATTATACTCCTCTCACGCGATAAAGACGAGGAAGGGTGGATAGAAACAGAAGACGTGGGACAAGAGCAAGGCAAAACTGAATGCTTCGATATATACTGAAGATATGAAGGGGAAAAAGAAGGGTACGGTGCCGCGGTGGAAGAGATTATTAGTGGCAGCTATCGCAGCGGGAGCCATTGGCGGCGGGGCTCTTGCGGCCGGCAATCTCCCCTACTTTAAAGGAGAAAAGGTCATTGAAGTCGTAGACGGGGATACGTTCTTAATCGAAAATAAACAAACAATCCGGCTCTACGGTCTGAATTCCCCGGAATTGGAACATTGTTTAGGGCAGGATGCGAAACGTGCACTCTCTTCCCTGATTCTTAATAAACGGGTACAGCTGCGCGAGCCGATTGCAGATCAGAGGACCCGGCGGATCATGGCGCTTGTTTATTCCGAAGGAAAACTCATAAACGAAGTGATGATCCGTGCGGGACTGGCCGAATATAGTGGACAGGGACAAAGCCAAAAATCACGGATGAAGGCTGCGAATGACTATGCACGGAATAACCATATCGGAATCTATAGTCCCACGTGCTACCAACCTACACCTCCGGACCCATCATGTATCATAAAAGGAAATTATGATACGTATCAGAATAAAAAAATATATGCTACTCCGGACTGTCCCCATTATCCACAGATAATCATAATGAAATATCAGGGCGATCAATGGTTTTGTACGGAAATGGAGGCTAAAAAATCAGGATTTACCAAATCGGAAAATTGTAAATAAATCCCATGTTACTCCCTTTTTCCTCCCGTGACGTGGATGGGGCGTGGTGCCACAAAAAGAAACGTTTAGCTTGATTTGACAATCCCCTCGTTACTTGACAATGATAAGACAATCATAGTACAGTACTAGTTACACAGACCCCGTTTTCGAATTGTCGCCGGACGGCGCGCGTTCCAAGCTTACGTTTGGATAGAAAACGGGGTCGATCTTTTATTTGAACTCCCATACATCCTCGCAGTGTTTTTGTATCAATTGATACAACGCTCTATCCTTATTTTTATGATACGAAGCTATACAGCCAGCCACCATATCTGCAAGTTGAATGAAAACATTCTGTTTTGAATCTACAAACTTCAAATCTAAAAATATATTATTGGTCTTATTATCAAGCTCGCTGCTTAAGTACGTCCTCAGTTCATCTCGTATCCTCTTTTCCCCTCGTTTATCAAAGCGTAATTTTGCCTTTCGTATACGTTTACCACTATTTTTCAAAACCTGCATAACTATATAGTTAAAAAATGAATCCGCATTGCTCCGGAGAAAATTGCTATAAATACTCTCTTTCTTAACAACAATTGCTCGTATCCTGAAGTTGCATTTTGCGGCTGTTTGTAAAAACTTCCTTTTTATCTCCATACGGCTTTTATGAAATTTAAATTCCATTGTATCGGGGAATTTGAGCTCTCGTCGCTGTTTTTTCAACAACAACGCAGTCTCTTCGGCGGCAAGATAATCCTCAAAAATAACAAGCGCAATCACAAACACAGGACTTGAACCACTTTGTGTTTTAAATCCCGGATCTCCTGAATCATCAATAAATACCATCATATCGAAAAAAATTATACTCCCCTAACGCTAGAGGTGAGTATAAATCCTATCTTACTCCCTTTTTCTTCCCGTGGCGTGGGTGGGGTGTGATGAGAAGTTAAAAATATATACCTTCAAACATACACTTACCGTGGATTGTTGTGTGTATCGCGAACTGATGCTTGCCCGGTCGTGCCGCCACCGCGGTCTCCGGAATTCGTTATTGCATCATTTATTGCTTTAATTTGCTGTAGGATACTATCATGAGCAAGAATTTGAACTGGATCATCCTTCATTTGCGCAGATACAATCTTTTCGCGCCAATTGAGATACTCTAATTGACGCTGAGGCGGTACATCCTTACCATCCTCCATGTCTTGAGCAATGGCTAACATTTCTAATTCAACCAATTCAGCATTTGGTGATTCCATAAAAATAATAAAATGATTCTATCATGTTACCTTCACACACTAAGATATATATTACGCTTCTAACACTACTCCTTCCAAAATTTCCGGGTTGATAAATGGAGTCAGGAGCGCGAGATTTTTTGAATTTGACCGGTAGAAAAGATCCGCAACGATTCCGATAAACGGAAGGAGGCCCAGGAGATAATCTAACAAGATGTGCCAACCCATCGTCCAATAAATCCGAGACGGAACCTTCAGTTGGTAGGCGATCCAAAAAAGATAGCAGGACATGCCCGCACCAATCATGCTCCCAAACCCCGGCAGGATATCGAGAATCGGATCTATCCCAAACCGGATACCAAAAATAGTAAATTTGGTATCCATGAGGGTCACGAGACGCTGGGCAAACTCAATATGTGATTTCATGATGCTTTGGTCAGTTTTTTGAGGTCACCAAGAATTTCTCCGGCGTGGATCGTAGGATTGACCTTGTCATACACCTTTTGGATCGCGCCTCCAGGGTTGATCAAGTAGGTAATGCGCAGGGTCCCTTCAAATACCCGTCCCATGAACGTTTTCTTCCCCCATGCGTTGTATGTTTGGATAACCTGTCTCTTCTCATCGCTTAAAACCGGATAATTGAGATGATACTTTTGTGCAAACTTTTTGTGAGAAGCCACGGAATCTTTAGAAACGCCCAGTATGATCGCACCAAATGACTGCAGCGCTGCAAAAGAATCCCGGAAATTACAGGCTTCCTTCGTGCAGCCCGGGGTATCATCTTTAGGATAAAAAAATAACACAACCCATTTGCCGTGATACTGGCTCAAACTGTGGAGTATTCCCTCCTGATCCGGTAATGTGAAGTCATCTGCTTGTATCATGTATTTGTTACTGCAGTATACACCACGCCGCGGGTCGAACCCTTTTTTTGTATGAGTCCCGCTTTGGCAAGCTGCTTGAGATCAAAATGAAGGGTGCTCGGAGGCACGAGCCGGAATTGCCGGGATAAAAACGCAAACGATATCATCTTATTATCTCGTATCGTCGCCACTATCTCCTCCCGCCGTGGAAACGGTGATGACTTAGGCTGGATATGTGTTATCCGCTGTATGGCCGCGAGTGAATCCATAACTTCATGTTAGAAGATATTAGAAGATGTTGCAAGATGTTGCAATATACTACAAAATGTTGCGAGATGGTGCGAGATATTGCGCATTACACACGTACTGCGGGTTTGGCGTATACTTTCTCTATGCCGGCAAAAAAGAAAGCGCGTTATAAACCAAAGCCAACTCACCGTCGCGGTCTCATCCGGTTTTTTGCGATCCTTACCGCCGTCCTCGCGGTGATCGTCTTTCTGCCAACTTCACATGCTCCCCTTCCGCCGCTCCCGGTGCCCAATCGGATCACTCAAACCGCCTACAGCGGGCCCCTGACTCTCGAGTCATACGGTGTATCCGTCTTAGGTGCACAAACCATCGACCGCGTCGACTTTGTGGGTGAAATCAACAAAGAACGGGTAAAAGCCGGCGCACCGCCGCTCCGGCTCAGTACCGTCCTCATGAATGCCGCCAAAATGCGCGCAGGGGTCATCCTCAAATACCAAAATTTCTCCCACCAGGATCCGCATGAAGGCATTGAGCTGGGCACTGTGCTGCCGAAGCTCAACTACCATTTCGTCTATGCCACAGAAAACATCGGCATGGGAGGCGTATCTGCCGCTGACTTCGTCCGTGGATTTATGGCCAGCACCTATCACCGACAAAATCTTCTCGATGCCCGTCTGACGGAAACCGGAGTGGCCATCGTCGATGGCCCGTATAAACAATACTATGTCAATATCGCCGTCCAACTTTTTGCCATCCCCGGCGGAGAAGATGAGTACCGGGGGTATAGTGCCAAAGAACGGAAACAGTATGAACAAGCCCACAGCGTGATCACCGGAAAACTCAATCCCTTCCGCCGTATGGTCCAAAAGCTCCTGCGCAATCCGGATTATTCCGAAAAAAAGATCGCTGCCTATACCCGTCAGAAAAAAATTCTTGAGACCATTCTCGTCCGCATGCGGGAGGATAAACCACTCCAAAATCTCGATGTTGCCCTCATCCTGGAATACAATACACTATTGTAATTGCCCCGGCTATTCAGTTAGTGAGGTATCTCCGGATCCTTCCGGCAGAGAAAAGACGCGAATTTCGGGAAGAGCCGGACCCATGATGCCCTGCAGCTCGCCATACATTTTAGCCATGTTGTCAATAGCGCGGCGTATCTGCATCTCGCGTTTTTTCCACAACCGCTCCATACTGCGCCGCTCCGTCGCTAAATCCTCTTCCATGCCTTTGATGGTCTCCGCGTACGCTTCAAACCGGTGCCGGAAGGTATCACTACTTAAATATTGATAGAGAAACTCGAGCTTCTCGTCTTTGTTGGCCGCAACCGACCGGGCTTGGGCCACCTGCATGACGGCA
>CAZLDC010000019.1:4687-12578 GCA_964558385.1 uncultured Gammaproteobacteria bacterium | reverse complement strand
TCATACAGCACGTCCCGTCGATTTTCATATTCCGCGTGAACTTCCTCAAGGTATGACACCGGCACGTCCGTGAGTTTGGCAGCCATAAGCTGATCGATAAGCCCAGCAGAAAGCCTACCCTGCCCTATCCGCAACACTCCCGCCATCACCTCTTTATTTAACGATACCATTGCGCCAATCCGCGCTCCGCATACGCTATAGCGCTTCGACAGGCTATCAAGAACTATCGCTTTCTCAGGCAAATCGTTCATATAAGAAAGAAGCGATACCTGACTTTTTCCATCATAGGTAAACTCCCGGTATACTTCATCAGAGAGAAGAAAGAGATTATGCGTCCGTGCAATATCGACCAGCATCTCGATCTCTGCTCTGGTGTATACCGTGCCGGTCGGATTATTGGGATTGCAGTATAGAATTGCTTTCGTCTTTTTCGTGATTTTGGCTTCTATCACCGCTCGTGAGGGTAAATGGAATCCGTCTAATAAATTCGTTTGGATTGGGACTAACTGAACACCATTGACGGCCGCGTACGTATTGTAGTTAGCATAAAACGGCTCAAAGACGATGATCTCATCACCCGGATCTGCAACCGCAAAGAGAGCCCAGGAAATTGCCTCCGATCCGCCGAGCGTCACCTGCAAATTAGAAGTTTCGAGATATGTCGCCCCAAGACCGTGGTAGTAGGTTTTCAATGATTCCAGAAGACCCGGCTCTCCTTGGGACTGACTATACCCGATGGGATTGCGGTTCCAATCCCGAAGGACTTGGAGCATAACCTCCGGGGTTTTGATGTCCGGGTCTCCAATATTGAAGTGATACACCTTCACCCCCGCCTTCTTGGCGGCCACCGCATACGGCACGAGTTTGCGGATGGGAGAGGCCGGGACCGATGATAATCGCTGAGAGGTCATAGAAAACTCCGGACTATAGTAGTGTAGTCGATTCCGGCATTTTTTTCACGCGCCGTGATATACTCTCCTCCCTATGCCACTTTCTGAAGATGAACGAAACCAACGAGCAGATGAACATATTGCACACTATTTTCCCACTGCATCAGCTGCTCAAATTGAACGCATTAAAACTATTGCAGTAAATCGCTTTAGCGGAAATTATTCCCCGCTTGAAGACGAGCAGGATAGCCCTTCTGCAAGCGGTACAGGAAATACGTTTGAAGAATATATACTTTGCACGGGTATCGATGTTACCGGAACGTATCCACCTGAAGTATCCCGCGATGATCTCCACCACATTATCATCCGATATAATATGTGAGGATGATTGCTAAAAAACACACAAATTATTCCATTTCTATTCAGAAACAATTCCTGAATGATTACAACTTCAGGCTCCTGAGGTAGTCGCGGAAGTCGCCGATTTTTAGTGTTATAGTTTGATCATTTGATTCCCGGTATCGTGCCTAGGTGATGATATGTTTTGACCTATTGATTCCCGGTATCATGCGTGATAGTTTATAATTGTATGCCAGCACGAAGCGTTCTATTCGTTCCAGAGGGGTGCTATCACGTATACAATCGTGGCTCAGAAAAACGGTCGATCTTTCAATCCGAACGAGATTATCGAAAATTTTTATATCGCGCCCGAGAAAACGCCGAAAAGTTTGCAATCAATATCCTCTGCTATTGCCTGATGCCCAATCATTTCCATTTTCTCCTCCAACAAACCTCTGATGCCTCAATCGTTTCGTTTATGAATGCGCTCCAACTAGGCCATGCAAAATTTTTTAACACCAAATATGAACGCGTCGGCCCACTCTTTCAAAGTAGATTCAAGGCAAAAGCTGTCACTTCAGACGAATATCTCCTCCAGCTCTCCGCATACATCCATAAAAATCCTATAGCTTCTCTCCTCGATTCCGGGAATCCAAAGGATTCTCGGAATCTTCTCGAACGCCTCCACGCATATCACTATTCGTCCTACCATGAATATATAGGATTTGAAGGAAAAAAGTCATTATCAAATCCAACAATGATACTTTCATACTTTTCTCAAACCCAGACCAAACTGAGCTATCAAGCGTTTGTCGAAAACTTTATCCCCGATCTTGAGGCGCTCGCACCTCTATTGGCACACGAATAATTTACATCTTTAAATGATCCATTTTGATCGTTTGATTCCCGGTATCGTGCCTGGGAGAGGAAACATTTTGATATATTGAATTCATACCGTGAGAGCTTACATCGCAAGGCTCCCGAGGTTGTCATCGAGAAAATCAACATGAGATATAATAGCGTAATTATATGTGTCGTACACCAGAACATATATGTTGTGAGTGCGTCCATTTTGACCGAAAAGATGCTGTAGGAAAATTCATTTCCGCCGACGGCCGGAAAGGACTTTGCAGAATACATAACGGGTTACTACTGGGAGAGAGGGATTAATCGAGTCTCTGCCCGCCAAATCAACAACCTTATTTCGTATCTTTAGGGTCTTTCATCTCAGATACAATTCCAGAATGATTACAACTTCAGGCTCCTGAGGTAGTCGCGGAAGTCACCGTTGAGGTCCTTGTGCTGGAGCGCAAACTCGACGACGGTCTTGAGGTACTCCAATTTATTCCCTGTATCGTAGTACTTCCCGTCCTTGATCTCACAGGCATACACGGGGCGCTTCTTCATAAGCTTTTGAATCGCGTCGGTAAGCCAAATCTCATCGCTTTTGCCCGGCGTGAGTCCCTCGAGATAATCAAAGATATCCGGCGTCAGGACATAGCATCCGTGAGCGGCTAGGTTGCTCGGCGCTTCCTCAACCGCCGGCTTTTCGATGAGTTTTTTTATCTGCCAGATGTTTTTTTCGATATTAGAGGCGTCTACGATGCCGTAGCGGGACACGTCCCCCTTGGGCACGCGGACGGCGGAGATCACGGGATCGCCATATTTTTCAAACACCTCGATGCACTGGCGGGCCCGCGGCGGGGTGCTGTAAATAAACTCGTCTCCCCAGATGGCCACAAACGGCTCATTGCCGATTACGGATTTTGCGCACAGAACCGGGGTTCCGTTTCCATAGGGGCCTTTTTGGCGAATATAGATAAAGTTCGCAAGCCCAGCGGTGCGTTTCACTTCATCCAGGAGCTTTTCTTTCTTTTGCTGCTCAAGCATTTTGATGAGTTCAAAGGGATAATCAAAGTGATCTTCAATACTTCGCTTGTGCCAGCCGGTCACGATGACGATATCAGTGATACCGGAGGCGACCAGCTCCTCAACGACATACTGGATGACGGGCTTATCGACGATTGGCAGCATTTCCTTGGGCATGGCCTTCGTCTGTGGCAAGAATCGGGTCCCGAAGCCTGCGGCTGGGATGACTGCTTTGTGAATTTTTGAAGACATAATAAAACAACTTTAAACTTAAAAATTAAAACTTTAAACTTTTTTTGGTCAGTTTACATTTTAAAGTTTGAAGTTTAAAGGAACCTATCCATTCTATCCATGCTGCAATACCTTTGTCAATTTGGTAGTATAAAATCATGATATTCTCGCGCCTCGCCACATCAATGTTTCTCATCACGATCCTGTCTCTTGCGTTACCCTCTCTGTCTCCAACGCAGGCAGCAGAAACTCAAAAAACGTATATCGATGTCACTCCTGGTCTGTCTGCAGGAGAATCCATACGCCTGGACGGACTCGGACTGGATTTTCCCGGGCTTGCGCCATTGGTTGGCAAATCATTCAGCTCCATGATCCGTTATGCAGATTTCACCCAATCAGCACCAACGTTTCTCAATACGTTGGGGAATATATACGGCCAGGTTGCGTTTAACGACCTCATGCCCCAATCGCTCCAGGAAAGCCTGAGGCGTCCCCATGAGGGTGAAGCAAAGCCACTCGTGCTGCCCATCAGCTCCTCATGGCGTCTGTGCATTCCCGGGGCGCAAGTCGAGTTAAACGGTACGAAATACGAAGGGAATATACCCATTGAAGGCATGAATAAAACCGGAAGCGGACAAACCGATGACACGAACCAGATCCTCTTCTCCAACGATACCGTCAACCCTTATTCATACTCCAACCTGCTTGCATCAGCTTCTTATCTCGGTTCTTGTTGTGGGACCGCGACGATCCCGGGGGTCGATTTTCAGCTTGCCGGCAATCCCCTGCCGGTGCCGATACAAAATAAACGTGTGTGCTTCGGTGATGTATGCCATGACGTAGACATCAAGGCACTGGACGCAATTCTCGCCCCATGCGGAGCGCCGGTTTCCGGCAGACAGCTTGAATCAACGGAAAATCCCGCCCGCGGCGTCACCCGCACGGAAGACGAAAGCAATACATCGTTTCTCAATTTGAACTATTTTCTGGAAAAAGTGATCGCGTCGTTGGGCACGCTCGATTCCTGTGGCGAAGAAGACCCCGAAAAAACGCCGAGAAAAGAATGTAAAACCGCTCCGGTATCAGCCACTCCGACGGACTTTTTAGCCGGAGCTTGCGCGCTGACAAGCTCACTCATTGGTACGGGTGAGAACCTTTCGCAATTTTGTCCGATGGCGTCGGGAGAGGCTAAGGAAGCGATGAAAAAATCCGGCGGAGAATTTATGAAGATGTCCTGGCCTGAGTCACTTCCGGATTTACGGTGGGATACCGGTATTGTGCCAGCCAACATCGCACTCGGTGATAACCCGGGCGCCGAAGCCACAGTACGAAATGTAGCGCTCGCCTATACCGGAGGGTTAGAGATGGATGCCCAGTGCCAACAAAGCATGCTTACCCCTCAGATATTGAAAGATCAAAAAGGGATTATCTGTCCCATTACGGAGGATCCGACCGTCACTGCCTATCGGTCGCTGGCAACATGGAGTCCGGGTAATATATCCTCAAACTTCTCCTCATCAATTTTTCAAGGCTCGGTGCAAGATGCCATCAACAAGGCTACAACCGGGAAAATACCTGCTTGTGCTCTGGAAGCAGTGAAATATATAGAAACAGGTACACAATCGGACTTCTCCGGTTCCTGCCAGGTGAATGAATGCAGCGCTGCAGGACCATTTCAAGTGACAACCGGGTGGGTACGGGATGATAACGGAGAATGGAGTTCATTTTGTGATAAATGTGGTACGGGTATAAAATGCCCCGATGGTTGGCCTGGTGATTGGCCAAAAAACGATTCCGCTCCATCACCGTGTGCCGATATGTTCACATCCGCCCAGCGCGCCGTCGAAATGCTCCAACAAAAAGCCAGCTATTGGAGCAACTACTGGATCGGTAAATATTTCACTAAACAAGTCACAATCACTCCTGATGATCCTGCAACTCAACAGGATGCAATCATCGTAGGCGCTAACAGCTACTTTGGTTCTGGCAAGGCAATATCCAGACTGGAAAAATGCTCTTATGGTGAATTTGTATACAAACACTGCAATCCAAGCTACACGTGTACAGGATCAGGAAAATATCTTTTTCCTGGCGAAGAATAATACAATACCAAGTCATATCTTTACTTTTCCGTATGACTTTGATAGCATTATCCCAGTAACCCCGGGAGGGGTTTTTCTTAGGCTTTGTTTCCGATGTTATCGGAACTACAAAGCCTTAGATCCGCCGAAGCGAACATTCGACTGCGTGGACGGAGATCTCGAGGCGAACGTGAGCGAAGGAGGATAACACAACTATGCAAGTCCCTGCCAAACCGAGTGTTCCGACGATCGGGAGTCCCGTACAATTTATCCGGGAAGTGATCACGGAACTCAAGAAAGTCACGTGGCCCACGAGAGCGGAAGTCATCAAACTCACCGTCGTCGTGATCGCCCTTTCAGCCATCGTCGGTGCGTTCATCGGGGTTCTGGATGTGACGTTCTTGAAAATAGAAACACTGTTGCTCAAGAAATAATTCAAAATTTAAACTTTAAACTTTAAACTTCCCTTCGTTAATTTTAAAGTTTACATTTTAGAGTTTGCAGTAGTAATCATATGGATACACAACCAACCACGACTCCCCCGGCAGCAGAAGCTGCGGCTCCATCCGCGCCGGTCGTAGCGCCAGCTAACTCCAAGTGGTACGTCGTCCACACGTACTCCGGACACGAAAATAAAGTCGCAACGAACCTCCGGCAACGGATCGAAACGATGAAGCTGGAGGATAAAATCTTTGACATCATCGTGCCGACCCGCAATACCGTCGTCGTACGCCACGGAAAAAAGGAAGACATCAAAGAAAAAATCTTCCCCGGCTACATCATCGTCCGGATGGTACTTGACGACATGAGCTGGCTTGCCGTCAGGACGACCCAGGGCGTGACGGCATTCGTCGGCGCCGGCAACAAGCCGACGGCTATCTCCGAGAAGGAAGTGGAGACTATCAAAAAATTCATGGCGCTTGAAGCCCCCAAGTACAAAGCCGCGTTCAGCGTCGGGGAAGCCGTCAAGATCGTTGACGGGCCGTTTGCCGACTTTCTGGGGACGATTGACACGATTGATGAAGCCAAAGGCAAAGTCAAAGTCCTGGTATCAATTTTCGGCCGTGAGACCCCCGTCGAACTCGACTTCCTGCAGGTCGCGAAGCTCTAAGATTCATATTTTCTAATCATTTACTTTCCATTTTCTCTTTCCATTCGTTGACATCAGCGAACATACATTCTACACTTCTACATAGAAGTGTAGAAACATATCGCTATGGGAAAGTTTAATTACTTCTCATACAAAGACAAACGGTTAGAAAAATTTTCTGCAAATGAGCTTGAGGATTTAGTGTTTGATCTCATCAATGCTTTTTCTCTCGTCAATAACCCCACATCTGCCGCCCTCCTCGTCCAAGATCTTCTGACAGAAAAAGAGGTGTACAACCTCGCCAAACGCCTGCGTATTGCCAAACTCCTTCTCGCAGGAACAAAACAAGAAGATATCATCAAAGACCTCCATTGCAGTTTCGGGACGGTGGTAAAAGTACGCCAGTGGATAAACGGCGCGGGAAAGGGGTTTACCCATGTGATAAGCCGCCTTCCTAAGCGGCGTAAAGTGTACCGCCCGCACAAAATCCCGGGCGTTGGCTATGGTCTTCCACAGATCCTGTATGCTGCCGCTTCCGCGGGATTGGCCTACAAAGAAAAAGCGCAGCTCACCTCTCTCATCCATGGCATGCATGACAAATCCGCAGGAGATGAGGCGCTTCGGGAAACACTCACTCCGCTCTTCAAAAAGCCACCAAAACATCATCAATTCAATAAGATTTCTCTCCCGTCAAAACCCTACTAACGAAGACTATTTATTATTGTTTCTGCCCCATCTAACAATATTTAATTCTACACTTCTATGTAGAAGTGTAGAATTAAAAAATATCTTATTTCAGACTTATTTGCACGAATCTATACCCGTTTACTATAATCGAACACACTTCTATGCTTCCAACACTTGAGACAGTCCGACGGGCATATCCTAAACCGGATTACACGCAAGATTATCTAGTTGAAAGTCTTGTACGTATCCACGCATATACGCACCAAATCGACGTAAACGGCAGGGCTGTTGCGGCTCTTGGAACTGGCGCCGGAGTCGAAGCCGCGTATATGCGCGCCCGGAGAGCGCAGGTTACTGTTGTCGATAATGAAGTGTATGCCTATGATCCAAGATTCAAACCAATACAAGAACTATTTGAGGGAACGGTCTATATACAGGATAACATCCAACATTGGATTTCTGATGTACCGGACAAAACCTTTGACCTGGTATTTGCATTCAATGCAGTCGAAGCATTCATGTCAGAGCTTAATAACGCACTCTTTGAACAAAAACAAACAACATTTCCTCAAGAACTTCGCCGTATTCTGCGCCTAGGAGGTGTGTTTCTTTTCAGTGGAGATTATCCCCCGGACCTCAAGGATATGTATCCACTAGTAGCGACACGCGTCATTTCAGACTACGAGGGTATTAAGGATGAGTTG
>CAZLDC010000019.1:0-4677 GCA_964558385.1 uncultured Gammaproteobacteria bacterium | reverse complement strand
ATGAGGTGGCAGCGATACCGACACTCGCCGACGCATACTGGTTTTTGACCACACATGAATACTACAAATATCTCCGGGCTGAACAATCTAAATAGAATACCAAGTATCTCAATCTCTGTATCTGACTAAAAGCGAGTAATTATAGATGATAATAATTCTACACTTCTATGTAGAAGTGTAGAATTATATATTGTAATGAAGATCTAAATGACAAATACCGTTGATGATTTGAAGTGAGAAGTGTGTCAACCTTCCTCCCCCGCGCCGGCCTAGATTGCAGGTGGGAATTTTTGGGATTCTCATAATCCTAATACCATTAATGACTTACAGTATATATCCTGTACAATACTAGTATGTCTGAAAATAATGGACCAGAAGTGGTTATGGTTGAGGAAACAGATGCAGGATTAACAGTTGAGGCGATTAAGGCAATGAAAGATCTAGGAAAACTTGAGTTTCATGCTGATGCAAGCGCAAAGCTTACCGGAAGAAAACAGGCGCAACTTCATACAAGAATGCCCTGGTTGGATCGGCTATTCCGCCGAGTGAAAATGAATCCTTCGTCTGATGAATAATAAAGACGCCTCTGTTGTATTAATAAGATGGAAATGGAGCGTCCTCGTGAAGCTCTTCCGCTTGATCCCGCGCCTAATCCTTCATCAGGTACGACGTCCTGCAAATGGACGTGAAGCTAATGCACAATTAGAGGATTTTTTTCGTCGCCGATCAGAAACCTAAGGTCCCCTGCCCAGAATGCAGCGAGAAATTGGGGAAGAAATATTTTTGAGTATTGACCTAATAAACTGACATCAATATACTATTGTTATATCAAAGGAGGATTATGGAATTAAAACCCGACGATGGTACAGCAGATTCACACCCGGCTACTAAACCCGGAGATGTAACACTTGACGACAAAGGAAAACCTGTGCCTTTCACAATCACAGAAGAACAAGCAGTGAAAGAAATTGCTGAAACGATTAAACAAAGCGGTCCTGTGCCATTAGACGGCGGGGCTGTAAAAATTACAACCAAACCCTAACGTCCCATTTTTCTGCTTGATATAGTATAATTAGACCTGCTATAATTCCATCTATCACTAACAGTGGGAGAGACCGGGAGAGGTTTCGGACAATCAGTATTCTACAGTTCCACTGATATTCTTCGTTCCCTCTTCCCTAAACTTTTATATCAGTTAGTTAGTAACGCTTGTTACTTGGTTACTTAGCAATAAAATATCTAAGTAACAAAGTAACTAACTAACCAATAACTATTCATATGGCTGTCAAAAAGATCAAAACCACCATTACCCTCCAACTCAAGGCAGGAGAGGCAACGGCTGCTCCCCCCGTCGGACCGGCCTTGGGACAGCATGGACTGCCGATCATGGAGTTTGTGAAGGCGTATAACGAAAAGACCGCCAAGCTCAAAGGCGACATCATCCCGGCCGTCATTACGGTTTACATCGACCGCACGTTCTCGTTCATCACCAAGTTGCCTCCGGTTTCGGCCATGATCAAAAAGATGCTCGCGCTTGACAAAGGCGGCGGCAAAGCAGGCCGGGAGTCAGCCGGCAAACTCACGAAAGCACAACTCACTCAAATCGCAACCGATAAACTCGCAGACCTTAACACCGACAATGTCGAGGCCGCAGCCAAAGTCGTCGCGGGGACGGCAAGGAGTATGGGAATACAAGTTGAGTAAGTAATTTTCAATTTAAAATTTTCAATTTTCATTCAATGGATAAAATCAAATTTTCAAACAAAGAATTCGTTGAAAATTTTTCATTGAAAATTCAATGAAAATTTCAAATTAAAAATTGAAAATTAAAACGTATGGGTAAAATCCGTGTCGCCACATTGGGCGATGAATCAGAAAAAGAACAAAAACGCAGGGCCGATGCCCGCCGTCAGACCAAAAAATCCAAAAAAGAAAAGGTCGAAGGCGTGGGCATGAAGGGTGGCGAGCGCGTGTCGGTCGTCGAGGGCGGCGATATCAACCCGGAGTTTAAAAAGCTTGTGGCAGAAGTTGAAGGAGGAGACAAGGGACAAGAGACAAGTGAAAAGAAAAAGAAAGAAAAGAAAGCAAGAGTACGTTCCAATCGATATAAGGAAGTAGCAGGGATGGTGGATAAGAAGAAACTGTATCCCCTGACCGAGGCTATTACCCTCGTCAAAAAAACGAGCCTCACGAAATTTGACGGCACCGTCGAACTGCACATCAACCTTAATCCCATGAGCCTCGGTGACACCAAAGGCGACTACCGCGGGACCGTGAGTTTGCCGCACGGCACGGGCAAAGAAGTACGCGTCGCCATCGCCGATGATGCGATCCTAGCGAAGATCGAATCCGGCACCATAGACTTTGATGTGCTGGTCGCCCACCCCTCTATGATGCCCAAACTTGCCAAACTCGCTAAAACATTAGGGCCCAAAGGCCTCATGCCAAATCCCAAAAACGGCACGGTCTCTCCGACTCCGGAAAAGCGCGCCAAAGAACTCGCCCACGGACAAGTCAACTTTAAAGCCGAACCGGGCAATCCCATCATCCATATGGGAGTCGGGAAAGTCAGCTTTGATGAAAAAAAGCTTGCCGAAAATATCCAGGCAATCCTGACGAGTATCGGCATGCCAAAAATCTCCCGCGTCACGCTCGCCTCCACTATGGGCCCGGGGATAAAAGTTGCGCTCTAACCCTCCTCTCCCGTACCATATCTCTATGATCTCACTCGTTTGTGTGCTCTGGCGGCGGCTCCTATTCACAACCCTCAAACTCCGGCTTATCCTCCTGCATGTCAGAGAAAGTCCGGTACCGACCACCTCGCCGGGTCTGATCATCGTGCAGATCGACGGCCTGGGCCACGATGTCCTACGGGAAGCTATCGAACGCGGATATGCCCCGTTTCTCCGGTCCCTCATCCGCTCTGCGGGGTATACGCTGGGAGCCTATTATTGCCCCGTGCCGACGATCACCCCGGCTGTGGAGGCAGAACTCATCTACGGCACGAGTGACGGAATCCCGGCATATAGTTGGTTTCACCGCCGGTTAGGGCGCTTCATCCGGGGAGATCAGGCCGGACAAGTAAAGCTTTTGGAAGAAACGATGTTTGCCGGAATCAAAACTCCCTTGCTCTTGGGCGGATCCTGCATCGCGGGAGCATACTCCGGCGGCGCTTCCATGACGAATATTTCCCCCGAAGTTCAGGCGGAAAAAAGCACGCCTTTGCGCCTCGCGCGCTACCGGATCCTTCTCGTGCCGCTTCTGAATCCCTTCCGGTTTTGGTGGATGATCCTTGTCTTGACCGGTTCCGTCATAGCGATGGCGCTGCGGGCGGCAAAGAACCGGTCCATGGAACTATTTTTGGATGAATTCTGGACGCTCCTCATCCGGCTGTTTCTCTGTGATCTGGCAACCACGGTCGCTGTTGTCGAGCTTTGGCGTAAAACACCGGTCCTGTTTATCAACCTCTCGCTTGTCGATAAAGTGAGCCATACCCACGGCATCCGGCATCCGCTTGTTGTTCGCGCCATCCGGCTCCTGGACCTCTACTGCAAAAAGCTCTATGACTCGGGAAAGCTCGCCGCGCGACCGTACCAATTTGTAGTGCTTTCCGATCACGGACAATCGCCCGGTATTCCCTTTGCATCCATCACCGGGCAGTCACTTCCCGCACTCGTCACGCGGGGACTAGGCGGAAGCGGTACGACCGTCATCCAGACGTACGGCAATGAGCTTTCGCTGAAAGTAAACACCACACAAGATCGCGTTTTTATCCTGCCTTCCAGTAGCATCGCCCATCTGTATTTCTCCCGCTTCCTCCCGAATATCGCCACAAAGGAAATGATAGAAAACGATTTTCCGGAACTTTTCAAAACGCTTCTCTCTCACCCCGGCATCGGCTGGATCATGGTCAAACGATCGAACGGTACGTCTGAACTCTTCGCGCATAGCGGCGGCTCTGCCATATTTGCAAAAGGGAAGGTTGTATCGGTCCGCGGCCGGCCGGTGGATGACCCGGAGGCCAAGCTGCATCTCTCGGCTCTAGCCCGTCTCGCCCAGTGCCCCAATAACGGCGATATCATCCTATTTGGCGGGCAGCACCGGAGCGCATGGGCCAGTTTCGAGCCCTACATCGGCACACACGGCAGCTTCACAGGAGAGATGGCCTGGCCGTTTCTGTTGACCAATGATACGAAATTGAGTACACTCCTATCCTCCGGCGCCTCCCACCGGGATTTGTTTAAACGGATACGGGAGATGAGGAGATACCCTTTATGACTCAAGATGAACGAAGAGAACTATCACGCCGCGATTACTATGATCAACAAATAGATGCAATCATTCAACAAGCTCGCGATAAAAACGCACTCCGAAGACTTTCCTCCCTCGCACAAACAGAATTAGCAGATGCCCCAGAGTTTTCTGCTGAAACCATAGAAGACCTTCGTGCTTATTGCACGAACTTTTGTGAACTTGTCACTGCACTAAGCGAGCTCAATTTTATTGAACGAAGAATGTGGAATACTGAATCTGCTCAAACCCTTGTTCAAGCAATGATCGATAAAATCGGCAATGAAGAAAATTGAGTATTGATTGCTTTGTATCATTTCTGCTATACTACCATTATCCTAAAGACCGTAGGCATCCGGCGGATGGCGGAAGAAGACCTACCGAGGG
>CAZLDC010000018.1:0-13974 GCA_964558385.1 uncultured Gammaproteobacteria bacterium | reverse complement strand
CTGATCATCATGACTCCGGCCTTTTTCATCTTTTCATATACCCGTTCCCGATATGGCTTAGGGTGAGCGGCAAGCGAAATGCCATGAATCGCGACAACCCGTCCCTGCATACCGTGCTCGATCGTTTTATCGCAAAGTATTTCCGTCTCCGTATCTTCCGGTGTATTGAACTGATCGACGTGCACATGAACTAATTTTCCGTATTTTTTACCGGTTTCAAGGAGTATGTCCATGTGCTGTGCGCCCTTGCCATAATCCCGCTCGTCGCGTCGCGGTAATCCTCCGATGATATCAACCATTTCGGCCGCTACGTCGAACCATTTCCGAGCCCCCGGCTCGATGACGCCTTTGAGAGTCTGATTGGCAAAGCGGATCGTCATGTCTTGCTTGTACCGTTCCCGCGCTTTCAGCGCTCCCCGTATCGCACGATCCTCACACACCGGATCCACGTCGATAAATGATCCCAATACGGTTACTCCCTGCGTAAGCAGTACTTCTATCGCTTGACAAATCCGGTCATAGTAATCTGTCTCAGTCGCTTCTTTTTTCACGGCATCCACCAGATCCCATTTCTCTTGGAGGGTATGATTGCGATAAATATCCAACGTGTCCGGATTTATCGTAAACGCACGGTCCGCGTGCGCATGCGCATTTACCCAGCCTCCCTGCTTTTTGATTTCCTGAATGATAAGATCTTTAAAATGCCACCGCATATTCATATCTTTCCAAACCGCACTCGGTAGAGCCTATCGATGTAATGATCCGCAACGTCCACCTGGGTGCAGAGCGGCGTCTTTGTCTCGACTGCACGCTTCCTAATAATGGCGCCATCCGTCTGTTCATGCGCTTCGTGACTTCCGGATGGAATATTGATGATCAGATCAAATCCTCGCTCATACAGAATCTGCTTGAGATTGGGTTTGCCGCCGCCATTGCTAATTTTATGCACCAGCAGATTGGGGACATCATGCTCCATGAGAAAGGCGTGCGTTTGATCCGTTGCGAAGAGTTGATACCCCAATTCCTGGAGTTTTTTGACCGATGGCAACAGCTTCTTCTTTTGGACGAGTTTCCCTATCGAAACAAACGCGGCTTTTTCCGCACGTTGTTGAGCAAGCCGCGCCTGCATCCCATACACTTCGATAAACGGCGCGCTGTCTTGGATGTTATACGCAGCTCCTTCTCCGCGATTAAATGACGCATGATGCAGTCCAAACGGTGATGTGAGGGTGACGACCGTCGCCTGCCCCTTAAAGAGTCGTACCGTCACCTCACCCGTCACTTTCTCGTTTATTTTATCGTTAAACGCATTAATGTCAGCCATCACCGGATCGTGCCAAAGAGCGCCATAACATAAATATCCCCATTTGATATCCAAGGTTTCTTTGAGTTCATTTTCGAGCCTTGTACACACATATTTTTCCAAATTCCGGTGTGCTTCAATGATGGTGCGTCCGCCTGGAAGTTCGTAGACTCCACGGTTTTTAAGTCCAATGAGCCGATCTTCGAGATGATGGACGACTCCCACTCCGTGACGGCCGGCAATGGCATTGAGTGCCATGATGAGGGCGCTGAGCTTCATCGGTTTTTCGTTGAGCGCGACCGGAATACCTTTTTGAAACGTGATCTTGATCAATTCTGGCGTATTGGGAGTTTTTTCAATCAGCCTCGATGCCACCTGAAAACGTTCGATCTTGGGGATGTACTGCGGGTCCTCTATCTCCCCGCCTTCCCAGGTCACACCCCACATGTTGTCATCGCTCGAGTACGGAAAATCCCGGCGCGCTGGTGTCTGTATGCCGTTTTTTTGCGCATACAGGATCTCTTCATCTCGGCTCATGTCCCATTCCCGGACCGGAGCAATGATTTTCATGTTTGGGTCAAGGGCCAGAACCGATGCGTCAATCCTCACTTGATCATTTCCCTTTCCTGTGCACCCGTGGGCGACAGCATCTGCCTTCTCTCGATAGGCTATGACGACACTCCATTTGGCCATCAGATACCGGCTTACGGTGGAGATATGGTAATTACCCTGATACGATCCGTTTGCTTTGATAAGCGGCGCGAGATAATCATCCGCAAACTCATCTTTGGCATCAATAACATAGGCTTTGACAGCCCCCAGTTTAAGCGCTTTCTTTTTGATTGCGTCCAAATCATCACCCTGTTGTCCAAGATCCAGGGTAAGAGCGATGACCTCGGCTTTGTACGTATCCGTAATCCATTTGAGCATGACGCTCGTGTCCAGTCCCCCCGAAAACAGCAACACGACGCGTTTGACATCGCCGATACGGCCTTCATAGGAAGACACTTTGGTGTACGAATCCTTATTCATGCGAACCTCCTTCACCCGCCTAAGACCAATCTTCAAGCCGCGCCCGCCGGTTGGCGGGGTAAGGCGAGAAGTAAGGTCAGGAGGGCATAAAAAAAGAGCCGGTGACGGCTCTAATCAATAACGTACTGGTCGAAATAATTCGTTTTTGTAGTAAAAAGAAATCCAGGTGTCTCATCGTGTACGCCCCTGGAAATATAGTCTACCTTTCCTGTATAGGCTGCGTCAAGAGGTCAATCGGAGATGCTTGGTAAACAGTGCGCGGAATATATCCCCTTTGGTCACCATGCCGATGACGGTATCATTTTTTCGCGCGAGAACCGGCAGCTGATTGATGCGCCGCGCGACCATACGGGAGAGGGCGCGCATCACTTGCGTATCTTCGCGGGTAAATACGACGCGCTTGCACATGATATCGCGGGCTTTTTTGGCATTGAGCTCATGCACCCGCTCCTCCATCGCCTCAAAATCAAAGCTCGAAAACAGATCATCGAGCATCCCTTCATAATCCGGATACAACAGTTTGAGCATATCTTCTTTGGAGATGATCCCGACGAGCTTTCGCTTGGCATCGACGACCGGCACTGCATTGACCCGGCGGCTAAAAATGGTTTTCCAAAGCTCCCGAAGCGTTGTATCGGGTTTGACGACCACGACTTTTTTACTCATCACGTTCTGTACAGTCATAGGTTTCTTTGAGGGAAAGTGTACGACGGCAAACAATACCTGTCAATCCAGCACCACTTTTAGATCACTCCAACAGGCTATCCATGGAAGAACAAATCGAGACCAATAAAAGTGGTGCTGGATCAATTAGTGCGAGCCGAGGGGAGACTGATGGCGCCTCGCAGCGTGTCGCTTGACGTTCATCTCGAGGATGGACCGCCTGAGGATCGCCTGGGCTGCGGCCATTTCATCGCCTTTTATTTTCCGAGCGACGATATCACGGGCACGAGCCTCTGCTTCGATAATTGCTTTTTCGTTGAGTTCATCCGCGTGGACGGCGCGGGAGACGAGTATTGATACTTTTTCTTTCGTCACTTCCATGAATCCGCCGCCGATAGCCAGAAATAATTCCCGGTCTTTGGTCGTGATCTTCACTTCTCCTTCTCCTAAAACGGAAAACAATCCGACGTGCTTGGGAAGCACACCAACAGCACCCATCGGCGTGGGGACGCTCACTGCCATCACCGTATCGGTATAGGCAGTGCGTTCAGGAGTAACGATGTCGAGTAAAAAAGACTGCATAATCTACAAATCTACTAATCTACAAATATTCAAATTAATGCTTAAATGATTAAATCATTGAATAAATTTAGAAATTTATTTGTAGGTTTATCATTTGTAGATTTGTAGATTTATTTAACCTCATCTATCGTTCCTACCATGTAAAATGCCTGCTCGGGTTTGCTGTCATGCTTGCCCTCAAGAATCTCTTTAAACCCGCGGACCGTATCGGCGCGTGATACATATTTCCCTTCCCGTGCGGTAAATGCTTCCGCGACAAACATCGGCTGGGTCAAAAACCGCTGGATTTTGCGCGCGCGCGAGACCGTGAGTTTGTCCTCTTCGGAAAGCTCCTCCATACCGAGAATGGCGATGATATCCTGCAAATCCTTATACCGCTGGAGGACCCGCTGGACACCGCGGGCGACGTCGTAATGTTCGCGGCCGACGACTCCCGGCTCCAATATCCGCGAGTTAGAGGAAAGTGGATCGACAGCCGGATAGAGTCCCTGTTCTGCGATAGACCGCTCAAGCGAAATAGAACTGTCGAGATGTGCAAATGTCGCAACCGGTGCCGGATCCGTATAATCATCCGCCGGTACGTACACCGCCTGCACACTTGTCACGGAGCCCTTCTTCGTTGAGGTGATGCGCTCCTGCAGTGCCCCCATTTCAGAGGCAAGCGTCGGCTGGTATCCTACGGCCGATGGGATACGCCCGAGAAGCGCAGATACCTCGCTACCGGCTTGGGCAAACCGAAATATATTATCGATGAAAAGGAGAACATCCTGCCCTTCTTCGTCCCGGAAATACTCGGCCATCGTGAGTCCCGTGAGCGCGACCCGCAGACGAGCGCCAGGTGGTTCGTTCATCTGCCCGAAAACCAGCGCGGTCTTGTCAATGACGCCGGACTCCTTCATCTCCCGCCAGAGATCATTGCCCTCGCGAGACCGCTCGCCGACCCCGGCAAAGACTGACACTCCACCGTGCACCTCGGCAACGTTGTGGATAAGCTCCTGGATGAGGACCGTTTTGCCAACACCGGCTCCTCCGAAAATAGCGACTTTGCCTCCTTTGACAAACGGCGCGATCAGATCAACGACCTTGATGCCGGTTTCCAATACTTCCTGCTGGGTGCTTTGGGCTGACAGAGGCGGTGCCGGTCTATGGATGGGATACGTTTTAGAGCTCGTGATCGCAGGCTTATCGTCTATCGTCTCTCCCACGACATTAAATATCCGGCCCAGGGTTTTTTTACCGACCGGCACACGGATAGAAGCTCCGGTAGCCTCCACAAGCGCACCGCGCTGCAGTCCGTCCGTCGGTCCTAAGGCTACCGTCCGCACTCTGCGGTCTCCCAGTTGGGAAGCGACTTCCAATACGAGGGACCCGGATGAGAGCGTATCGCTTTTGGTCCTGAGCGCTTCATAGATCGCGGGAAGATACGTGTCGCCAAACTCCACATCTACGACGACGCCCATGACCTGAACAATGGTACCGATATTTTTTTTCTCCGACGTTTCTTTCATAGGTTTCCGTATCTGTTTCATAGTATTGCTCTTTCAATCTACAAATTTACAAATATTCAAATCTACAAATTCTTGACCAAAAATTCACTATTGATTCATTTGCAGATTACGGTATACATTTGTATATTTGTAAATTTGCCATTGGTAGTTTCTCTATTGCACAACAGAGAGTCGTGCGGTGATCATATCCGTAATTTCATAGGTAATCTTTTCCTGACGGATTTTATTATAAACGAGCGTCAGATCGTGTGCGAGTCCCGTCGCGTTATCTGTCGCGTTTCTCATAGCAATCATCCGGGCAGACTGTTCGCTGGCTTCCGCCTGTAGGACTGCGTCCCGGATTTGATTTTCGAGATAATGCGGCAGAAGAGAGGCAAACACGCTCTCCGGATCAGGTTCAATGAGCATGTCCTGCGCTTTTGCATCCATTGGCTCATCTGACTTTGATGAAGATTTTTGAGGTGTACTTTGTGTTTCATCCATACCCTCAATGGTAAGCGGTAAAATAGTCTTCTTGCGCGGATTCTGTTTGAGCGCGGAGATAAACTCGCTGTAGACCAGGTCCACGCCATCTACATTCCCATTTGTATACTCCTGGGACACGAGCGCCGTTATCGCCGGAACTGCTCCGACAAAAGGGACCGTATCGGAAAAATCCGCAACGATCTGATTCTGCGCCATACGGGAGAGAAAATATCCGGCTTTTTTCCCCAGTGTCACATACTTGTTGGAGCTCAAATTGGGATACAACTTTGCACACGCACGGAATAAATTTGTATTTAATCCGCCACACAGGCCTTTATTCGTCGCAATTACGATGATGAGCCGCTTGCCCGTCAGGAGCTTCGGTCGGCCCAGCAACGGATGGTTCTCGCGGTCCACACGGGGAGCGAGATCCATCACCATTTCATAGATTTTTTGCGCATAGGATTTACCCGAGAGAGCCGCCGCTTGTGCTTTGCGCATCCGCGATGCTGCCACAAGCTCCATCGCTTTGGTTATCTGTGCGATGTTTTTGGCAGACTTGATTCTTCGTTTGATGAGCCGGATGTTGGCCATATAACAATTAAAAGTCTATAAAGTTTATAAAGTCTTGTACTTTAAGGACTTTCGACTTTATGGACTTTTAAACTCACTGTGTAAAAGTCTTCTTACACTCTCCCACGGCAGCGATAAGCATCTTTTCTACGTCCGGTGAAATTGCTTTTTCTTTGACTATAGACGGGTACACTTTGGGATAATTGGTCTCTATATATTCAAGGAATGCCTGCTCGAACGCACTTATGCGTACAACCGGGATGTCATCCAGATATCCGCCGGATCCCGCCCAGACGATGGCAACCTGCCTCTCTACCGGCATGGGCGCGTATTGACCTTGTTTGAGGATTTCCATCATCCTGCTTCCCCGGTCGATTTGCTTTCTCGTTGTTTCATCCAAATCAGAAGAAAACTGGGCAAATGCCGCCAAATCCCGGTACTGCGCGAGATCCAGGCGCAGATTACCGGCGACTTTTTTCATGGCCTTGATTTGTGCCGCTCCGCCTACCCGCGATACAGACAATCCGACGTTCACGGCAGGACGCTGCCCGGCATAGAAAAGGTCGGATTCCAAAAATATCTGTCCGTCGGTAATGGAGATGACATTCGTTGGGATATACGCGGACAAGTCACCGGCTAACGTCTCGATGATGGGAAGGGCGGTGAGCGACCCTCCGCCGTATGCTTCCTCCACCCGGCATGCCCGCTCGAGAAGTCTGCTGTGGAGATAAAATACATCTCCCGGATACGCTTCCCGTCCGCTCGGACGCTTGAGTACCAGAGAAATTTGCCGGTACGCCCAGGCATGTTTGGAAAGATCATCATAGATAACCAGCACATCTTTCCCTTTATCCATAAAGTATTCACCAATCGCGCATCCCGCGTATGGTGCCAGATACTGAAATGAAGCAGGGTCTGAGGCAGAGGCGGAAACCACGATCGTATGATCGATCGCCTTATGGGCCTTGAGGTCGCCGACTACCTGAGCGATGCGCGATGTTTTCTGACCGATCGCTACATAAATACAGATGACTCCTTCTTTCTTCTGATTGATGATGGTGTCCACAGCAATTGCCGTTTTTCCGGTATTACGGTCACCGATAATAAGCTCCCTCTGTCCGCGTCCGATGGGTATCATGGCATCGATCGCTTTGATGCCGGTTTGCAGCGGAGTGGTGACTGGCCTACGCTTTGTAACACCGGGGGCAATTTTCTCGAGAGGATAAAACGTTTTTGTTCGGATCGGGCCTTTCTCATCCAACGGTTGTCCAAGGGGATTGACGACTCTCCCCAAAAATTCCTCACCTACGGGCACACTGAGGAGCTTCCCGGTACTCTCGACTTCATCACCCTGAGAAAGACCGAGATAATCTCCGAGCACCATGACGCCGACACTATCCTCTGCGAGATTGACGGCTACGCCGAGTATACCCTTAGGGAATGAAACAAGCTCCAGATACCGCACTTGCGGAAGTCCATGAATGAGCACGACGCCATCGGCCAATTGGGCGATCGTACCCACCCGTTTCGCGCTGTGGGTAGTTTCAAATCCCGCGATCTTGCGGGCAAGTTCCGTCGCTATTTGTTTTGGTAAATTTTGAACTGCCATAGCACTAAGTGGTCACCCCACCAACATCGTTTTCATATCCTCGATTTGCCGCAAGAGCGACGTATCGACGATCCAGTCTCCGATCTGGATCCGTAAACCGCCAATGAGATCGCGATTGATCCTACACTCGACCGTCACCGGATGGGTCAAAAGCCGCGATAAAAACCTGCTCACGTCGTCTTTTTCCCGGGTTGTGAGCGCTACCGCGCTTTCCACCATCGCCGTTTTTTCCCGTTTGGCAGCGCTTGTCATCCGCTCAAAAGCGGCATTCACCCGCGGAAGCATGCTCCGCTCGGCACCACTGCCCTTGAGGTACTTCGTCACTCCATCCAAAAAAAACCGCGCATCGCTCGTCATGCTCGTCATAGTGTTTTGTGCTTGGACAATTCTGCCAGATGCTTGGATATGAGCGTATGCTGATCCGAAGCGGACAGAACCGATGATACGAGACGCTTGGCCATCGCACCAGCAAGCTCGATTGCCTCCTTTTGGATGTCAGAGGAGAGGGCCTCGTGCTGGGCCGCCACATCGCGCTTGGATTTTTCGATGATCTCAAGGGACTCCTTATGCGCCTGGGCGAGGATGTCATGCTTTACCTCCTCTGCCTGCTTTTTTGCCTCGTCGAGGATCACCCGCGCCTCGCGACGCGCATCGGCGAGCAATTTTTCTTTCCGCACCCCAAGCTTCTCCTCCTCGAGACGCATGCGCTGGGTGATCTTCAGGCCTTCTTCGATTTCCTGCTTTCTTTTTTCAAGCATAGACAGAATCGGCCCATACAACAGCTTCGTGAGCACAATCACGATAATTGAAAAATTGATAATCTGAGCCAAGAGTAAACTCGGCTCTATTCCTAGTTTTTCCATACGTATCCTTTACACAAATTTTATAATCAGACCCGCAACAAGCGCGTAGATGGCAATAGCTTCAGCAAAAGCGACACCCAAAATCATGCTGGTTCGCACTTCTCCTGCCGCCTCCGGGTTTCTCCCGATGGCTTCCATTGCTTTGCTAGTCAAGAGTCCAATGGCCAAAGCCGGCATAGATCCGCCCAGCGCCACCGTAAGACCGGTCATGAGTAATTTCATTGATCCTTCATCCATGATGTACGTCACCCCCTTCCGCCATATGCATCTCGTGTTCTCCGTGAGCCACTGCTACAGATAAAAATACAGCAGTCAGCATAGAAAACACAAGGGCCTGTATAAATCCGACAAACAATTCCATCGTGAGAAACGGCAGTGGCACGATAAACGGCATGAGAAATGCAATGACCGCAAGGAGCACCTCTCCGGCAAATATATTGCCAAACAGACGGAATGCAAATGAGACGACTTTGGATAACTCCGAGATAAGCTCCAATAATCCCAGAAAAAAATAGATCGGATTGCTGAAATTGAGAAACCTCTTTCCATAGTGGATTCCGGCAGTCTTAAATCCGTAATACTGGATCGCAAACATCGCAAACAACGCAAGCGCGAGGGTCGTATTGAGATCTGCCGTTGCCCCGCGCAGCAGCGGTACAAATTCTTTCTTTTCTTCCTGTACCTCAGGAGTGCTTTCCGTGGACGCAATCGGTGACGGAAGGCCATGATCATCAACCGGTTGCGAGGGAGCTTTGGCACTTTGTGCCTCTTTGGCGGCCGGCGCATGACCGTCACGGAAAAAACCTACGGTTCCGACACCAGGCAGGAGCCCGACCCAATTGGCAACTAATATAAATAGGAACAGTGACGCAACCAACGGAAACACCTGGGACACATATTTACCGGTGACCGTTGTGAAAAAATCATACAATCCGCCGACCAGCAGTTCAGCGATCGACTGTCCCCGTCCGGGGATCAGGCTCATGCGCGACGTCACGAGAAACGATAAGATTATCAGGATGCCCATGACGAGCCAGGTTGTTATCAGTGCGTTGGAGATGGGGAACCCCCCAATTCTGGTCACTATTTCAGCGGCGAGAGATATGTGTGGCATTGTTAATATGTCATCCCGGCGTAGGCCGGGATCCAGTCATTTTTTGTCTTTAATTATTGTTTCTACAGTTTTAAACAGATTGATAAACGATATGACTACCCCAAAAAACAGAAGCGAGAGGGTGGCTTTCGGTGTTGTGGACCATGTGCGGTCAATCACCACTCCGATCATTGCCCCTCCCGCTATCGGCACTGCGATGGCAAATCCGATTTCTCCGATAAGTCCCAGATAATACCATGGGGCACCCCGGTCTTTCCGGTTTTTCACTTCTCTTGGACCACTCGTTATGATCGCTTCCCCTCCGGTAACGGTAAGCTCATATGCTTCACCGTCATCATCGGACGTTTGTTGCCCCTTTCCTTTGTTCATACGTATTCTATCAACGAACCATTTTCCCGTCAACGATCATCTTAGCAGTTCCGCCTCGTCAGCGAGGATCGTGAGTCGGTCTTCCTTTTCGTCGACCCTGCCCGTGATCACGACGACGGTATCACTTTTCCACAGCGGTATCGTTCGCGCATAAATCTTGGGGAATATGACGATTTCCAACGAATTTCCCGTCGCATCCTGGAGCCGAATAAACGCCATTTCATGACCGGCAGCTTTGGTCGTAATTTTTTTGACACTCGTCACGATACCGCCGACTTTCACCTGCGTCCCTACCCGCTCGCGCGTAATGTCTCCTATAGCGGTGATACCCTGAGCGCGAAAGGTATCCGCCATCCGCGAGAGCGGATGCTCCGTGAGATAAAATCCCAAGAGCTCTTTTTCAAACGCGAGGAGGGTGGGTCGATCGAGTTCTTCTAGGCCGGGCAAATGATCCGCAAATGACGCATTTGCTCCAGCATCCTCCTGTTCATCCGTTGTATCAAACAGTCCCGACTGCCCGGCGCTTTGGGCGCGTTTATCTTTGTGCGACTGATCCAATAAATCCGGGATGACCGCAAGCAGCTGCGACCGCCTCCCAAACGCATCCAGACTGCCGCTTCGCGCGAGGCATTCAAACGTTTTTTTGTTAACTTTGGATGTATCGACGCGTTTGATAAGATCCGTGAGGCTTCGGAATGCTCCTCCGGATGTGCGCGATGACAGGATGCTGTCTATCGCCGCCGTCCCGACGTTTTTAACGGCAGACAATCCGAAGCGGATCGCGGACCCCTCGATCGTAAACTCCACTCCGGATGCATTCACATCCGGCGGCAGAAGCGGCAGCCCCATTCTCCTGCACTCCTCGACAATCATACTGATCTTCTCGTCTCGTGCCGGACCCGTATTGGCCCGCGACTCAGCCGTCAGGACCGCGGTCATGTATTCGACCGGATAGTTTGCCTTGAGGTAGGCGGTCTGGTAGGCAATCATCGCGTAGCAGGCTGCGTGGGCTTTATTAAATCCATACCCGGCAAACGGCTCGATGAGCGTGAAAATATCTTCTGCTTTTTTCTGGGACAGGCCATTGGTGACACAGCCCTGGATAAACTTTTCTTTTTGCTTCTTCATCTCAGAGGCAATTTTTTTGCCGACTGCTTTGCGGAGTTTATCCGCATCCCCCCATGAGTACCCGGCGAGCGTAATGGCCGTGAGCAGGACGTCGTCCTGATAACAGATCAGGCCATAGGACTGCTTGAGGACCTCCTTCAGGCGAGGATCAGGAAACGTAACGAGACTCGGATTATGCTTTCTCTTGATAAACTCCGGGATGACCGCGATCGGACCGGGGCGGTAGAGGGCGACCATTGCCATGAGATCAAATATGCTCGTAGGTTTGAGCTCCTTTATCGATCGGCGCATGCCGGCTGATTCCAGCTGAAAGATCCCTGTTGTTTCTCCTTCTCCGAGCATGGCAAAGGTTTTCGGGTCATCAAGCGGGAGGCTCGCAAAATCGATATCCATGCCGCGAGAGATTTTGATATATCCCAACGCCTGGGTGAGGATCGTGAGGTTGCGAAGTCCCAAAAAGTCCATTTTCAAAAGTCCGACGCCGTCTTCTCCGACGGTGTACATATCATACTGGGTGATGATGCGCTCACCCTTGGATTCTTTCTGGATAGGGGTGTACTCAACGATGGGTTTATCCGATATCACCACCCCCGCCGCATGCACAGATGCGTGTCGCGCGACCCCTTCGAGTTTGCGGGCAACATCCAGAAGCCGCTTGGTCTCGGGCTCCGTCTGATACGCATGAGAGAGGTCGGGCGATTGGGCGATCGCCTTGTCTATCGTCATAGCACTGCCCTGAAATCCCGGCGGGATCATTTTGGATATCCGGTCTGGTCCGGCATAGGGCATCCCCAATGCCCGTCCGGCGTCGCGCACGGCGCCCCTTGCCTCCATCGTACCGAAGGTGATGATCTGCGCGACTTTATCCGCGCCGTAGCGGGCGGTCACATACGCTATGACCTCATCCCGGCGGTCATCGGCAAAGTCGAGGTCAATATCCGGTGGGGAGGGACGAAACGGATTGAGGAACCGCTCAAACGGGAGCTTGAAGTAAAACGGATCAAGTCCCGTGATCCCCAGGACATAGGAGACGACGGATCCGGCTGCCGATCCCCGTCCCGGTCCCACGCCGATACCCTGAGACTTGGCCCAATTGACGAAATCTCCAACGATGAGAAAGTATGTCGCATATCCGCGGCTGTTGATGATGTCAAGCTCATAGACTACGCGCGTGCGGATCTCGGGGGTGATCTGCGGGTACCGTAGGGGAAGTCGGGTTTCGACAAGGTTTGTCAAATGCTTCTCGGGGGTTTGCCCATCCTCAAGAGGGTAGCTCGGCAGGATCCATTTCCCGACGGAGAGCTCCAGGTCGCACATCGCGGCGATCCTACCCGTATTTTCTATCGCTTCAGGATACTGGACGAAAAGTCCGCGCATCTCTTCGGGAGAGCGCATGTAGAAATCAGGGCTGCCGATCATGGACATTTTGCGGTTTTTGTTTAGAATCGTCTCCTGGGTCTGGACGCATAGGAGTATTTCTTGAGCCTCGGCATCCTCGGCGTCGACATAATGGATGTCGTTGGTCGCGACAATAGGCAGACCGAGCTTGCGGGCAAGTTTGACGAGTTTTTCATTGACGAGGTCGCAGTCCGGGATGTTCGGGTGGCGCTGCAGCTCGATATAGTAGTGGTCAGGGCCAAACAGCGCCGCGTATTGCTTGGCGATTTTTTCGGCTTGCTCTTCCTCTCCCGCGCGAAGCAAGCTGGGGACCTGACCTTGCAGACACGCAGAGAGGCAGATAAGCCCGTCATGGTACTTCTCGAGAAGCTCCCAGTCTATACGCGGTTTATAATAGTATCCTTCCAGATGGGCGAATGTCACGAGTTTCATGAGGTTTCTATAACCGGTTTCGTTTTTGGCAAGAAGTACGAGGTGATACGGATCCGTATCTATTTTGGCTTCCTTATCAAACCGGCTCCGGCGCGCTACATATGTCTCAACCCCGATGATGGGTTTGATCCCGGCGGCTTTGGCTTTAAGATAAAACTTAAACGATCCGTACATCGCCCCGTGATCCGTCACGGCAAGCGCATCCATCCCGAAGCTTTTCGCGCGTTCGATGAGATGATCCAGTTTTCCCAATCCGTCCAGGAGCGAAAACTCAGAATGGGTATGGAGGTGGACAAAATCAGACATAGGCATCATCCTAACCAGTGCGTTCAAACTGCACCACGTCTCCGCCCGGGCCAAACGATGCTCGATCAAATACCGTTTGACCGTTTTCAACCGTCGCAATCACGATCGATTTCTGATAGGTATTCTTTGTATCCTTATTTAACCGCTTCATGCGATACATCGCTTCATCCGCGCGTTTCAAAATCATCTCTGGACTGTCAGATGCATATGCTGTAGTGATACCAATATCCATGTGGATCCGTTGAACAGGAGCTTGTTCGGATACGGAAAACATCTTTTCATCAATCGAGCGATTTATGCGAAGGGCGACTGCTGCAGCCGCTTCTTTCTGTGTCGCGTAGAGGGATTCTTTTCCATGATGTTGTGGGGCGATATCCGGCAAAAGTGCGGCAAACTCATCGCCGGAGAGGTGTACGGCGGTATCTGAATCCCGAGTTGAATCCTTTATTCCCTGCCCGACTGCCTGTATCGCTCGGTCACCGGCATCATGTCCAAACGTATCGTTATATGCCTTAAGGCTCTGCATGTCGCCAACAAGGATGGCAAGCGACTGATCATGTTTTACGCGCGACAACTCAAGAGGAAGCAACTGCTTAAAAAATAATTTATTGGATAGTCCGGTAAGCGGA
>CAZLDC010000017.1:0-14471 GCA_964558385.1 uncultured Gammaproteobacteria bacterium | reverse complement strand
ACGGGTCAAACGGATTAAACTCAAGGATGTCACCGATCCGCCGCGTCTGGGTGATGCCGACCGTCACGACTGCAGGAGAGACTTTATCCACGACGTCAATGACCAGGGACTCCTCCGTAACGACCCGGACTTTTTCATCTCCGGGGAGGGTGATCGTTTTAGACGAGTACCATTGCGGAAGCGGGAGTTTCCAACCGGCAGAGAAATACTTTTCCAGAAACCGCCAATTCAGGCCAAACTGTCCGGAACTGATGACGGCGCCGATCACGAGTAGGAGTGCCGCAACACTGAGAAGAATTCTTTGCAGTTTCATACTGTTTTCTTTGTCATCCCGGGCTTGACCCGGGATCCATCTTCACTGGATTCCGGCTCGGAGGCCGGAATGACAGAAATTATTTTAATAAAAGTTCTACCGCTTTTGCAAGTTGTGCGTCCGTCGTAGCGGTCGCCGTATCCTCGAGCTTCACCTCGACATCCGGCTTGACGCCGACCTTAGCAATCGAATCGCCGTTTGGCAACAGCCACTTACCGGTCGTGATATGGAGCCCCGCTCCACCTTTCAGCTCCATCGGCGTTTGGACGGAGCCTTTGCCGAAGGTCGTCTCCCCGACGATCGTTGCGCGTTTGTGGTCCCGCAGAGCCCCCGCTACGATTTCCGCGGCCGACGCGCTGCCTTTATTGACGAGTACAATCATGGGGAGGTCCAGAAGCTTTCCTTTTTTATCAACCCTGTAGTCCTGTTTAGTGCCGTCGCTGTTTTTCTGAGAAACGATAATGCCGTCTTTGACAAATTCGCTTGCGACAAATACCGATCCTTCCAGATACCCGCCGGGATTATTGCGCAGATCAAACACGAGTCCGGTGAGGGTTCCGCTCCCCCGCTGCACATCGAGGATCTCGGCGACCGCTTTATCCCAGTCGTCATTGGTGTGGTCCCCGAAGCGCGAGAGCCGTAGGTAAGCCACCTTTTTGTTTCCATCAAACTTTTTTACCTCTTCCAATCCTCCTATCTCATCTATCTCCCCGACCTTTTTCACCCACGTCTCGACAGATGGCACGAGGATCGTATCGCGCATGATAGACAAATCCAGAGGTTTCTGACTGTTTTCATGCAGGATCGTGAGTTTGACCGTCGTTCCCCGTTTCCCGCGGATCTTTGTGACCGCCTGTGGAACCGTCCACGACACGGTATCCACGTCATCCACTTTCAGAATATAGTCGCCCGGTTTAATGCCTGCCTTTTCAGCCGGAGTCCCTTTGAGTGGAGCAATGACAATGATCCGGTTTTCCTTGAGTCCCAGTTGAGCGCCAATCCCTTCAAATTCTCCCCCCAAGTCCTCTTTGAAATCCTGATTTTCCTTCGGCGGTAAAAAAACGGTATACGGATCCCCGGCGGATGCGACCATGCCCGAGATCGCACCCCAAACCATCTTTTGGGTGTCCAAAGATGCCGCATCGATATAATAGCGAAATAACCTGCTCCACACGTCCCAAAACAGAGAAAAATCGACGGTCGTATCCTGGGGAGCTTCTTCACCTACGATGACCCGGCTGTCGACCGCTACACGCGCGGATGTCTTTTTTTCTCCAAGGGTGTAGCCGATGCCGCCGGCGAGGATCAGAAGTGCAACAGCGATGATACCATTGCGGATTTTGGAAAACGGCAGGGTCGGCATAAATGACAAATCTACAAATCTACAAATAAATGAATTACTCTAGGAACCAATTGAATCATTGTATCATTCATTTGCAGATTTGCCATTTGCAGATTTGCAGATTCTCTCTTATCTCAGGCTCTTACCACATACGGCAACAGCGCCATGAACCGGGCACGCTTGACTTCCCGCGTGACCGCGCGCTGATGCGTGCTGCAAATGCCGGTCCGGGCGCGTCCCAACAGTTTACCGCGCTCCGTGACAAACCGGGCGATGGCAGTCACTTCTTTATAGTCCGGCTCGGTCTTATTTTTACAAAAACCGCAGTTTTTCGGAACCGGCCTCTCTTTGACTTGAAATCGATTGCTTCTCTTCATCATCATAAAGTTTTCAGTTTAAAGTTTGAATTTTTAATTTAAAAAGGTATATCATCCGGATTCACGTCTTCTTTCCCATCCGGCGGTTTGGCGGCTTTGGCATCATCGGATGGCTTGACGGTCGGTTGTGCGACACTTTGCTTTGTCGCTCCTGTTGGCGCTGAACTTGCTGCAGTCGTACCCGTCACTCCTGCGTGTTCACTACCCCCATCCCCACTGCTGCTGTCTTCTCCCATTCCTGCCGGGCGGCGAGAGTCGAGGAGTATCATATCCTCGATCACCACTTCCGTCGTCGTGCGCTGCGTCCCGTCTTGGCCGGTCCAGGCAGCCGTCCGCAATCTGCCCTCCACATAGATTTTTCTCCCCTTCGTCAACAGCTGACTGCAAAGCTCGGCCAGCTTATTCCACGCGACTACGCGGTGAAATTCAACTTCTTCTTTTTTCTCTCCGGCTTCCGTCGTCCAGTACCGGTTGGTGGCAAGCCCAATCGTGCATACCGCGGCCCCGCTTGGCGTATACCGAAGCTCCGGATCGCGTGTCAGATTGCCGATGAGTTGAACTTTGTTTAAACTTCTCGATGCCATAATTCTCTAATTTATTCCAAGCATCAAGTACCAATTATCAAACAAAAGAATGCAAACTCCAATATTCAAACTATGCCGGTAACTATTGTTTGTGTTCGTTTGATGCTTGTGATTTGTTTGGTACTTGAAAATTGGAACTTGGTGCTTTGCCTTTCACTGTCAACATAAATCTCACGATATCCTCACCCATGCGAATGACTTTCTCCAGTTCTCCGGATTTGACCGTACCGGTCACCGTCGCGAGCACATACGTCCCTTCCGTGTATTTTTTGATGGGATACGCCAGTTTTTTCTTGCCCCAGACCGATACGTCCGACACGCTGGCCCCTACGTTGCCCACGAGTTTGGCGACCAACTCTCCGGCCTTTTTGTCCGTCACGTCCACATCCGGCCGGACGATAAGCATAAGTTCATAGGTCTGCATGATCCGCCCATGATATCACGGCTAAATATAAATCTCAATTGCCAACTTTAAACTCTACGACATCCCCATCCTGCATCAGATATTCTTTTCCTTCGCTGCGGGCTTTGCCTGACTCCCTGGCTCCCCTCCAACCATGAAGCGCCACAAAATCCGGATACGCCACGACGTCGGCCTTGATAAACTTCTTTTCAAGATCCGTGTGGATAACGCCGGCCGCCTGGGGAGCTTTGGTCCCGCGGACGATCGTCCAGGCCCGCGCCTCAATCGGGCCGCACGTCAAAAATGAAATGAGCCCCAGCATGTCGTATGCTTTCGCAATCATCCGGTCCAGCCCCGACGCCACCAACCCCAATTCTTTTAAATACGCCTTTTGCTCTTCTTCAGAAAGACTCGCCAGTTCCGCTTCAATTTTCGCACTAATCATTAACGCATTGTTTCCATTACGTAATTCATTGGTCGGATTGGTTAAATTGGTCGGATTTGATAATTGTGCTTCTGAAACATTCCCCACATACAGCACCGGTTTCATCGTTAATAGCTGCAAGTCCCGTACCGCTTTCTGTTCTTCCGGTGGCAGAATGAGAGTTGAAGCAGGCTTCCCGCCATTGAGCGTCTGATGTAACTGATCAATAATTTCCTGAGAAATAACGTTTTCCTTCTTGTCCCGAGTCTTTCCGAGGGATTGCCGTATGATCGTTTGCAAGTCCGCGAGAATGAGTTCCGTCTCAATGATCCCGCGGTCGCGTTCCGGATCCACGTCCCCGGCGACGTGGACGACGGACGGGTCATCAAAATACCGAATGACGTTAACGACCAGATCCACTTCGCGGATGTGGGAGAGAAATTTGTTTCCTAAGCCCTCGCCCTGCGAGGCGCCTTTGACGAGTCCCGCGATATCGACAAACTGCACCGTCGCGGGGACGAGCGGCGGAAGCTTATCCATCTTTTCCTCTTCTTTGGTAATCTCTGCTAACTTTTGTAACCGTCCGTCCGGCACCGGAACGACTCCCACATTTGACTCAATCGTGGTAAACGGATAATTCGCCGCCTGCGCCACCTGCTTCTTGAGTAGTGCATTAAATAAAGTGGATTTTCCAGCATTAGGAAGACCAACAATACCTACACGTAAATTCATATGGATAATAAAAACATCCGGTATTCAATACCCTGCGCAGTCCCGTAGACGCGACACCGTGATGCGAGGACGTAGCCCTCGGGAACGGCGAGCGTTGTACTGGGACAAGCATTAGGAAGACCAACAATACCGACTTTCAGATTCATGGAGAGATTGTATCACGGGAAACAATAGTGAGAACATCCTTCATTGTTGTGTCCACCCACACCCCGGGGGTGTGTAACAATTTTATTTACACGGGTATTCTGATTCAGAACTCACGCCGGTTAGATTTCCCTGCTTGTCATACTTACTGAAAGAACACTTGATGCTGCCGGTACATTTGTCAACCGTATACCAATTAAATGTTGCTGCGTGGGATGCGTTACTATCATTGACGTTTTCATACACATGAACACTCCAATTTTGACCCTCTTTTTCCTCATCGTTATCTACTTCAATAATAGGTTTAGACTGTTTTGACGAAAAAAGTTGTATGTACGATTTCACCTCTGGCAGTTCTTTAACTATTTCTATAGTCCTATCAGTATTTATTGAAGATTTCCCATCACTGCAGACAATCGTATTGTTGATATAAGTCTCACCGGTCCCTCCACCTATCTGCAACCCTTTCCTCTCCTCATACCCCACCTTGAACCAAAGAATTCCGTGTAGTTTGAACCACTTTTTGTAACCGGCGACCCTATCGCACGGCCTTTTCAATTCAACAGTTCTCATTGGTGCGGAGGTGCTTAACAGAGCTTTGCGCTTGCAACTGTTTCTCCAGATATCCGTCAAATCGACGGTTGTATTGCGAGATGTGTTCTCCGTTCTATTCTTCTCATCCAAGCACTTTTGTGATTCGCGCTCGATGAATATCTGATATTCAGGATTAACAACCTCGTCCTTACACTCTCCAGCAACGAAGGATGGTATAGACTCGATGCTTGGCAGATTCGGATTGTTACTCAACGCTATTTTGGCTACTCGAAGAAAGTCCTGACGAGATCTCTCCGTCGTAAAAAGAGAGACATAGCTGAAAACAATCAAAAAAAACAGAAAAATAAATTTTCCCCTAATGTGCATATTATTATAAATCAATATTTGAATCCATCCACACCCCGGGGATATGTAACCAGGGGCGCGTAAACCTTATAAACTGGCACTTTCCCAAGCTCTTCTTCGAGCGCGCCTTAATCCGTTTTTTAACGGTTGTCAACTCGCTGAATCAAAGATTGATTCATATCCATACTATAACTCTCCAGTATATAAATCTCAACTACTGCACCGCGTTTGCTCATTTAATCACTTCGCAGTATCATTGGCATCATAATACTCCTATGATTGAAAAATACTCTGTCGAAATCACTTTCACAATCACGCTCATTGTTTATGCACTGTTAATATGGCGAGTTTCATCACACACTATTCGTAGTAAAGATGCAAGAGTAGCACATGAAAACTTCCCAAAAGCCGTTAGACATATAACGGAGGGTTTTGTCAGTATCGTTATCTTTTTATTACTTTTTATTTAGCAACAACCGGAATACTCCCCAAAGAAGTTCTTATTACTCTTGTGTCTGTATTTGCAACAGCGGGATTTATGAGTTTCAGGCCAAAGGAATAGGATAAATAGTACATTTAGTAGATTGATATCTATGGACAATAAAAAAGTAGTACAAAAACAAGATCAGAATATTATTAAAAAGGGGTACTCCGTCCTCATTGTTCATGATAAACCTAAAGAGGAGAAACCATCCAAACAACAAGAGGATGAAGATAAAAATGCCGATGAACAACAATAACGAAGAAATAAAACAGCGAAATAAAGATGCCGTTCAGAGGGCAGCGTTATTTTGGATTGAACTGGCAAATCAAAGGCAATCTGAGATCGTACGACAGTTATTGGGGCTTTCAGCGGTATTACTACCTCTCTCCGCATCGGTAGTTATATCAAATATCGAACTGGATAAGATTGAAAAAGTATTACTTTCTTCAAGTTGGGTCTTATTTCTTATTTCTATAATAGCAGGATTTATCCAAACACATATCGATGCAGCCTATTTTGTGATGTTATCAAGAGACTCTAGCAAAAGAAAGCTCCTGTGGTCTGATTCCAACAGAAACATTAAAGATATTGAAAATGACGTTAAAGCTCTTGGTAAAGTTCCTCAAGCATCTACAAGTTTACCCATATATTTCCAAGCATTAACCTTTTTTATTGGTCTTATACTTATTGCTTTTGTCGGCGCGCTAATACTTTTTGAAAATCCCCCTTCTACAAATCAGTTAATGCATTGTGATTGGAGTCACCAATCAATGTGGCGTGTAAGGGAATATAAATATTGCTTTCGATAAAGTACAAAATGTTAAAAACCGACAATATAATAATATTCTTATTCACAGTAGCCACAGGTCTTTTTGTGCTGACTTTTATATCTCCGATTTTTATTCCAATAGAAACAGCAAAAATCTTGTCAGAGATGTTTTATAACGTCGGTTTAGGATTTGGTGCATTTGTCGCAGCTGTCGCAGGATACAGAAAGATAGATGAGATACTAAGCGAAGCAAGAATAAAGAGAAAGATTGATGATTACAAATCCGAGTATCCGCGTGCCAATCATCCTAAAAAATGGAGACTAATAGTATCAAAAAGCGATAGAGGAAAAATCTTTTTGCATGATAAAGAAAACGATAAACGGCGCTGGGTATCTTCATATCCCACTTTTTTAGACTTGGATTTTGCCGGGCTTCATAGAGAAGAGCTAGAAGAAGGTGACTTCTTCAAAATCCCCGAGGGTGAAGATATACACACTAGAGGAGCAAAAGGATCTTAAGCAGCATAACAAAACAAT
Organism: uncultured Gammaproteobacteria bacterium; assembly: GCA_964558385.1. Classification (GTDB taxonomy): domain Bacteria; phylum Patescibacteriota; class Microgenomatia; order UBA10105; family UBA927; genus CAZLDC01. The sequence goes on along the minus strand of CAZLDC010000017.1, from coordinate 7,462 downwards.
TGGTATATCAGCTTTTGGGATTCTTCCCCACTTATCCCTTTCTGTAATCACCCGCATCTTCCGCGCTGGGGGGTAGTGCTACTTTGAACTGAAAAGGTAGCATTGCGTTCTTCCAATCCCGACTTTCAGATTCATAATCGTAATCTTGACAAAAGATGATTAATTGTCTAAACTTATCTTTACAAAAGACGAGGGAGAGACCGTAAGGCTCGAGCTCGTTTTTTTATGTTTTTGGAACCACACAGAATGGATCTATCGTTTCATACAGCTTCATTTTCGTTTCCTTTGCAAACTTCGGTTTCTGAAAAAGCTTGCGATCTAATACGCGGATGATTCGATCTTCATACGTACCAACTTTATACGTTTCCTTGGTTGATTGACGTAAGTATTTGCACCGTGCAGCAAATGCAAATATGTCTGCAAGCTCCTCCTCAATATCTGAGTTATTCTTCGTCACAAATGATATGGATGTTATCATAGCTTGGACTTTCTTATAATCAATAGCAAATTCGGTAGCACCCGGTGAAAGAAAATAGGAAAACTCACGAAGATAATATTGATCACGTTCTGATGTCGCTGACTCTACGGTAATCTTGCCATGATCACCGCCGCGACCCAACAACCACGCGATGTAATGATAAAAAAGCCGATGTGCTGTTTCTTGAACAATCTTTGGTCCATTCCATCCCTTCGTTCTGGCAATCTGTTTATCGACAACTACCACAAATATTGTATACAGAAATTCGTTGAGGAACGTAAATAAATCATGCAAAAATTCTATGTATGTTGTCTTATGCGTCTTAAACTCTTCATAATCTCCAATGCGTAATCCGATATCACGCGAATGAAATAAAACATTCGTTCTTCCCCAATATTTGTATTTGATCTGGTCCGCGCGTGTTTTAATAGCAATGCGTTGATCTTTTTCTACTGCACAACCGCAAAGTACGTATAGTTCCGTTTTCTTATCAACTGGATTGGCTACGCCTGATTCATCGACAAATAAATCAAATTGTTTCATGATTTGAATTGTAGTAGAGATTATTCTTCCAGCCTATTGACGCTTGCCCAGTCTTTATGACCATTTCCGTGAGACAACGCGTTGTTGTAAATCTTCAACACTTCATCAAGAAGTGGGGTATCCAACTCAGCAGCGTATTGTTTAGCGTAGGTCAAGTCTTTCACAATCCACTCGATAGAAAATGTAATTGGCTCGCTATCGTTGAAATACCGGTCCCGGGCTATTTTTGTAATCACTCCACCCGGACGATCGACCAGGGCTTCTGCCACTTTTTCCAGATCCATGTGGTGGGCCTTTGCCATCTTCATCGCAACCCCGAATCCTACGATATGGAGGGCCTGCAAAAAATTCAATATCAATTTATACCGCATACCGCGGCCTATGGGCCCGAAATAATACACTTTTTTGGCTATCGCATCAAAAACAGGCTGTAGCTTCTTTATGATCTTGGGTTCTCCCCCACAAAGAAGCGTCAGGGAGCCGGTCAATGCGCCTATCCTTCCTCCGGTTAACGGGATATCACAAAACTTTAATCCCTTCTTTAAACACAGGGTGATGAGTTCATCGATCCATTGGATAGAAAGCGTCGCGCTGACAATAAGAATCTTAGAAGAATCTGCACCGGCCAGGATACCATCGGGTAACGACCATACTGATCGGGAAGATTCATCGTTGGCCGTTACTTCAAAAACCACATCAGCGTGGGAAACGACATCTTTTGGGTTTGCCATGAAGATTGCGCCCTGTGTAACAAGCTCATCTGCGGTTTTCTCCGTACGATTCCACACATACACCGGAAATCCATTCTTCAGAAAATTCGCTGCCATTCCCCTCCCCATGATCCCCAAACCGACGATGCCTATTTTAAAATTCATGATGAAATTGTATCACGGGAAACAATAGTTAGAACATCCATCATATTGCCAACTACCACATCAGCCCCATCTTGCTCATACCCCACCGGCAAATGTTCGCGGTAACCGATGGTGAAAAGGCCGGCGGCGTGGGCCGAGGCGATGCCGGGGTTGGAATCCTCAAGAGCGACACTTTGCTTGGGATCGGCATGAAGTGTCTTTAACAAATGGAGATATCCATCCGGTGCGGGTTTGGGTCGGAGCTCCTTATGAGCATTGAGGGACAACACTATTGATAACTGATTTCTCCACAGCAAACGGTTCGTCACTTGTTCGATCCAATGCATGGGGGAAGAAGAAAGGAGACCGATCTGCCATTGATTTTTTACGAGATAATCAACTAGGTCATCAACACCCTGGCTAATGGGACATCGGTTAAGCACGCGGATCCCGGTTTCGTCATTCCTTCGGTCATGTTCCTGGCGCGTTACATCGGACCCCAATGCCTTCGCTTTGCGATAAATTTCTTCGATAGAACACCCGACCAAATCACCAAGCGCACCCGCAATGTTTTTCCCAAACAACTTCACATAAAAATCCGCCTCGTCCTCAATCCATGATTTTTCGCTTGCCACGAGCACCCCATCCATGTCAAAAACAAAAAGACGATTGAAACTCATGTCTTACTCGCTCTTTTGGCTCACGCCGAGCGTGATGGTGGTTGTGCCGTCAGACTCAGCGGTGACGACGGTGAAGGTGCGCGTGTCTTTGGTCGCAGAGAGCACCGATGATTCATTGGCGTTATACGTCGCTTCCACCTTCCACCCCTGGTCCACTAATTCTTTGGAAAAATAATCCCGTACTTTTTGGGCACTATCCTTGGTCGTCAGCACCGCGCCGAACCCGGACTCTCCCGTCTGGGGATTACTTGATCCCGAATACGTGACGGTCGCGCCCGGATAGACCGGCGCGTCTTTCGGCCAATCGCTCGGCAAACTGGATCCAGTCGAAAATGATCCTTCTTTGGTCTTCACTGTGACATTTCCGGAATTGACATCCACATCTGCCTTCCCGCCGGTTGCCTTTTCGATGATGCCTTCGGCAACCTTCTCCCCCACCTTTTGTCCGACCATCACCGATGCCTTTTGCATGACCTGCTGTACGGCAAATCCGACGACAGCCAGCAGAAGGATGACAACGACGAGGATCATCACTATTTTATTCATTCCGGACGATGGATTCGCTTGTGTTGAAGAGTCTTTTTCATCTGCCATAGTGTCTCCTCCTTTATAAATAATTACCGTCATTATATCCGTTCACCAAAGTAAAACAAGGAGCAAATCGCTTGACAGACCAGGGCACTCGTGGAACAATGAGGGAGCCATGAAAAAGAAACCCGTGAGCAACAGCTTCATCTACTTCTTCGGTAGCGTCCTTTTGATCATCACGGCGATCATCGCAACCGCGATACTCAATACAACCAACAATTCAGGTGCGAGTCAGGATGTCCGCGCACGCGCGAGTGTCACCTCCCTTATGCGCATGACTGCGGTGGTCCAGTCCGTAGACGAGAGTAAAGGTCTCGTCGTTGTCACGGGGCTGCAGTTTAGCGGCTCTGCGCCCGAAGGCATGCAGAGTGTCGCGAGAAACACGGGCGGTTCATGGAACGTGAGCTTCTCAGGAAACGTCAATCTCGCCTCCATTGGGCCGGGATCGCGCGTGGATCTGCAAGTCAATCCATCGACGTTTACTATCGCCGAGCGAAGTTTCACCGCTGCTGCCATCTCCCTCACCAGATAATCCGACCCGCTTCACCGAATCGAGGCGAGCGAATAGATACTGTTATAACGGTTTGAGGTGTGATCCCGAAGACGTATCTTCCACGTCAAATCCCATCGATACGATCCGCGCCCGCACCGCATCCGCCTCCGCAAACTTCTTCTCTTTTCGTAGCTTCTCGCGCTGGTCAAGAAGATCTTGTATCTCTCCAGAGACTTTTGACTTTGGACTTTCGACTTTTGACTCTCTTGCTAACCCCAGACCTAACACTTCATCAAAATCCATCAGAAGATCATATTTATCGGTACTGGGAATATTGGACTTGACCACTTCCCACACGACCGCGAGCGCCTGGGGCATATTGAGATCATTAGAAAGAGCGTCATCAAATTTTACCCGGTATCCATCAATTTTCTCCAACTTTTCTATACTTAATGTATTTCTATTTGACATTTGAAATTTGACATTTGACATTGCGGCGCGTAATTCATCCAGTGCATTCTGTGCGCCGCGCAGGGCTTCCCACGTAAAATTCATGGGCTTTTTATAATGCGCGGTGAAATAAAAATATCGGATGGCCAACGGATCAAATCCTTTGGCGATGACATCATCAACGGACAGGATGTTTCCCAGTGATTTGCTCATCTTAGTGCCGTCTATCATCAGGTGTCCGTGATGGATCCAGTAGCGCACAAACTGTTTGCCGGTCGCCCCTTCGCTCTGTGCAATTTCATTGGGGTGATGAACGGCCATGTGTTCCGTACCCCCGGTATGGATATCAACCGTATCCCCCAGATACTTCATGGCCATGGCCGAACACTCAATGTGCCAGCCCGGAAAGCCATCGCCAAACGGCGATTCCCAGTGCATCTCGTGATCCGCAAACCGACCGGTGCGCTTAAACCACAGCGCAAAATCTGCCGGGTGTTTTTTCGCGTCCCCGGTATTGACACTCTCGCGAACCGCAACCTGTTTCTCCTCCAGTTTCTGACCAAATAATGCGCCGTACCCGGCAAACTTCGTCACATCAAAGTACACCGCCTCCAGCGTGTCGTAGGCCATTCCCTTCGTCATGAGCTTTTCGATGATGGCAATCTGCTCGGGGACGTGGTCAGTGGCTTTGCAAATAACGGTCGGGCGAAGAATATTCAATTTATCCATCGAATCATAAAAATGTTTGGTAAAAAATTCCGCGACTTCCCACACCGTCTTGCCCGTTTTCTTCGCGCCCTTCTCAAGCTTATCCTCCCCCTCATCGGCATCGCTGACGAGATGCCCCACATCCGTCACGTTTTGGACGTGCGTCACGTCGTACCCAAACCGCGCGAGAGCTCTGCGCAACACATCATCCCCCGTATACTTTCGTCCATGACCAATATGCGCATAATCATACACCGTCATGCCACAGGTATAGAGCCCGACCTTAGGCGGATGGAGAGGCATAAAGTCTTCGAGTTTTTTTGTCAGTGAATTATAAAGTTTCATCATGGCTATTATCGCACATCCAGAAGATGCTGCAAGCAGGAGTCCGAAAAGCTGGAGGTGATATGGGAAAACGCTACACCTTCCTTGCAGAAGATTTGCACGAATATGCACAATCAGGGACTTCCAGCCAATAAATACTAGCGACACAGCGATCAATTAAGTCGAAACAAATTTCAGAATCCCCCAATAGGCTTGACAAACTCTCTCTCTCTCTGTAAAATCCACACTATAGGTCATACAAACTCCGCTCTCTGCTGCGGATTTTTTGTTGATCTAGTCACTTATTCTTCGGACTCTGCTCACTTTTTTGTTTACCCTGAGCGAAGCCGAAGGGCACATTAACATGGTGTGGAAAGTTGATTCTCCTTTTTCTCCCCATTGGATAGCGTTTTTGGCATGCATTCCTCGTGCCCGATACGCTATCGCAATGGAGATAGAAAAAATTCATATCGAATTACATAAAAGGAGAATCAGCATGTTAACGTTAGGATCGTTTTTTCTGGTAGTCGCAGCTTTTATCGGGACCGTGATGTTTTTTATCAACCCGTTTACAAGACTGCAAAAGCAATTCAAAGGAAAGAAAACAAGCGAAGTGCGGGCCGAACTCAAACAAAAACTTGAAGATGAGCCAGGCGAAATGGTGGCAAAAGGACTTGGTTGTTGCCTGTTTGCCATTTTGGGCATGAGCTACACTTTCATCATTGAACCTTTGGCGATCATCGCTGCGCTGATTAACAAAATCGGTTATCAACCGCTTGCTTATGCAATGCTGTTCATCGTGGCTGTTTCATGGATACAGTTTGCTATGACAATCATGAGGAACGGCAATAAGCCCAAGGTTTCGGGCACAGTGAAGACACATGAGGGAAAAGAAATTACTGGTGATGTTGTAAGTCTCGATGAGGAGGTAAATTTTGGCAATCCCGTGTGGAATGCTACTAAACGCCTCTTCTTCTTTCTTCCTGATCTGTATCTGTGGTACATATTTCTGGTTGTCATTGGCGTCATGAGTTAACATATTTCCGCACCACTCTAGCAAAACCCCTGGCGAATTTCATTTGACTGGCGCGTTTATCGTGTCGACAACAGTCAAGTGACGTTCCCGGGGGTTTTTATTTGCATCGTAATGGTATAATCGATTTACTATGAAAATGAAAAAAATGACAATCATCCTTCAGTTTAAAGTACTTATTGAGCGCGACGAGGACGGTTGGTATGTAGCTTCTGTACCGGAACTTCCGGGGTGTCATACTCAAGCCAAAACGCTCGAAACGCTCCGTCCAAGAATCAAAGAGGCGATTGAGCTCGTGTTGGATGCAGATAAAGACAGTCGCGAGGAAAAACTAAAATCTCCCTCTCCTGTCCCCACATTTTTTGCGACCGAAGATATCTTCATCCCGTATTATGCCTAAATTATCGCCGATCAGTGGTCGCGAACTCATTGGCATATTACAAAAACAAGGCTTTGATCCCATCCGACAAAAAGGAAGTCATGTTCGTCTAGAGCATATTGATGGACGAAAAACATCAGTCCCCCTGCACTCCGGAGAATCTATCCATGTTGGATTGCTCCGAAAAATACTCCGCGACACCCAAATTTCACCGAGATCCTTTAATAATTTGCGTTGACTATTTACCTCCAAATCTCGATTGACAAACGAACATCGAACGGTCTACCATGAATCCATGGCAGTCAATGTACCATCGGGAAATATTCTCTCTTCTCTCACCTCTTCGTTCCGACTCCTCAAAACGATTGCCCTTATCATCTTCGGTCTGTTCATCTTCCGTTCAACGCTCATCTTTGTCCCCGCGGGACACGTGGGGGTAGTCTACGATAGCGGCCGAGGAGTGCTCTCCCAATCCATGAAAGAAGGATTAAATTTCGCTATCCCCCTCTGGCAGAAAGTCACCCTGTTTGATACCCGGGTCCAGGAGTACACCATGTCCGCCAATGCAGACGAAGGAGCGCTTCGCCGCGATGATTCGCTCGACGCGCCGACGAGCGATGGACAGACGGTCAAGGTAGACGCAACCGTCCTTTTTAAAGTCGATGGGGAAAAAGCCGCAGACATCATGAAAACGATCGGCGAGGATTATGTGGATAAAATCATCCGGCCCTTTAGTAGAAGCCAAATCCGCATGGTCATCAGCCGCTACACGGCTCCCGCGATTTACTCCGAGAAGCGCCAGGAAGCAGAAACCACCATGACCAAGGAGCTGGGTGACATGCTTGCTGCGAAAAATCTCATTCTGGACAAAGTGCTTCTGCGTGCCGTCTACTTCTCGCCGGAGTATTCCAAAGCCATCGAACAAAAAGTTG
>CAZLDC010000016.1:0-14834 GCA_964558385.1 uncultured Gammaproteobacteria bacterium | reverse complement strand
AAAACAGAATGGGCAAAAGATAGAGCGTGTTAAAAGTAATTCTCTCCGGGTGATCAAATACACTGAAAAGTAACGTGCCCACGAGTCCTACCGTATACCACCCCAAAAAATTCCGCAGTGGTATTCCGAAATACCGACTCCCCCTTTCCCACGTCCAATGCTTTTTAATGTTCACCGCAACGGGATCGAGGATCAAATCCAAGGACATGAGGATAAGCGGCGTGCCGAAAATTACGGCAGGATATGGCAAGCCGAAGGCTTGCGCGATGAGCGTCGCAAGACAATAGGAAAGATATTTGAGTATCACCCACGCGAGGGATATCTCCAGGGGATAGACTCCCAAGAACCATATCCGGGAGGAAAAAAACCGGTGATTCCGATTGTATTTATATTTTGCTCCGAAGATCCCGAACGGTGTTTTAAGGCTGATGAGCTCGGCAATCGTGCTGACCACATACGTAATTGCAAGTAATGCAAGTATCTGTGAACCAAAAAGGTACGTCCCGTGTATGGCGATGGCGATTATGGCAAGCAGTGCAAAGGTTACAAACGATCCGGAAAACCGCAGGACGAGAACTGGGAGAAGGGAGATTACGATAATTATCAATCCGAAGGCGTCAATCATTACTCTCTAGTATATCAATCCTCATTGCCATATATACTTACCGACGTATCCCCATGCGTCGATGTCCGGATCATACAGTTCTATAAAATCCAGTTCCGGACGGTTGGGCAGTATCCGTGCGCCTTTGATCAGTTTCCCATCCAATAATGATTGCTTCAGGGCGGCATGCTTCACCGGCTCAAGATAAAAATCTACGTCTCCAACTTGAGGTTTGCTTGGATCGGGTTTTCGGATATAGAGATAGCGATAAGAAGCCCCTGGAATAGAGTCTTTTGACGGAATGATAATTGGCTCATGGAGCCAAAAATATTTTCCATAAACACTTTTGGTCAAATCTGTTAATTCAGCCTGTAGTTTCTTCAGAAACGCATACTCATCTTCAAAGTGGCAAAACACCCCGATGTTTCCCGCAACCGGTAAATACTTCCCCATAGTCTGCTTGCATAACGCATGACAAGCAGCGTGAATATGCGTTATTGCCTTCATTAACTGTGTCGTATCGTGTATCGGACTAAATCGGAATGGATTCATAGTAACTGGTGAATGTTTCTTTTTTCTGTTTAGGAGACATGTGCCTTTCTGAAAAAATTCTACCACACCCGTATTTTCAGTTCTATAAACGAGTGACAACCTCATCGATGTATCAGAAAAAATATGGATAACCGGTCTTCAGGATAAAATCGAAAATGAATATTTCATCAAAACAGACAATCCAATTGGTATTCAACACGCTCTTATGAGCCCATCGTGATATATTGTATACTGTATACGTATGAACATCGCACTATTATTCATCGTGGTTTTCGCAATTTTTACGGGCGTCATTGGAATTATTATTGCAGCCCGCCAAAAAAGGATGAAGGAGGTCTGGGTAGGAAAAGTAACCGGTAAGAAAATAGTACAGGAGACACGCAGAAACGACGAATACCACAGAAAAATCGATGTGTACTACGTGTCCATCAAGCTCAGCGATGGAACGTCTAAGACTATCTCTGTCGGTAAAAAATTGTATGATACTTTTTCGGCTGGAGATACTGTTGAAAAGAAATCTGGTGCGTACGACCCTATAAAAGTTTAACTCCTTAACGATTCCCTTCATTCAAATTCAGAAAACACAGTTTGCTATCATCCCTGGAAGCACGAAGACTTATGGGTTGGATTGGTGGCATTCTCCAAAAGCCATGGTATAATCAAAGCGTTCTTTCACATTCCCCTGTAGCTCAACGGTAGAGCGGCTTCCTGTTCATAATGGGCAGCTTTCCACAGTAATGTGGTTTGAAAAATCGGGCTAATTCGGGGAACTCCGGATATTATGACTTCGTCATCATCCGGACAATCCCGAGCTAAATTCCGAAGCGACGCTGAGGACTTGTCCTGAGCGAAGCAGAAGGATAAATGTGTAGAGACTATATACCCGATGATGTGCCGTCTGGTACGTCAATGAGATAGTCCAGGCCTTCTGGTAACAGAGGGATTTCTGTAAGAAGAAGGTTACTGGTTCGAATCCAGTCGGGGGAGCCAGGCACAATTCTGCGCCTGGCTTCGCAAGAAGCCAAAGCAGAATTTGACGCAGGGAGGTGCCGAATGGTACCTCCCAGTACTCTATCCGCCCATGTAATATATAGCATGAAGTTCTATTACGTATATATTCTGCAAAACAGTACCAAAAAATTTATATATATTGGATATACAGAAAAGCTCCTACAGAGAATCACTGAGCACAACTCTAAACAAAATACCTCTACAAAATTTTTCGTTCCGCTTGAACTTATCCACTACGAAGCCTACAGAAACATGACTGATGCAAAAAGAAGAGAAAAGTATTTAAAAGGAAACCGTGGCAAAACTACTTTAAAAACAATGTTGAAGGAGTTTTTTCGGTGAAAAAATGCGTAATTGTCCTGTGCCGGCCGAAGGGAATCCAGTCGGGAGAGCGGAATTTTAAATTCTGTGTGGTCCGCCAGCCGGCGGAAATCATGACGAAGAACCCCGTCTGAACCGTAAGATAGTTCAAATATTATGCTAGAATATTCTCATGTGTGGGCGATTCGGGTACGTTCACTCCGATTTCAAATCGTACGGAGTATCGGGTAAACCAGCAGGATTTCACGCCGTATATAACGGCGCCCCTTCTCAACGTCTTCCGGTCATCGTGCAGGATACTGATCGTCACGCCGAGTTGTATCGGTTTGGCCTAATACCGTTTTGGTCCAAAACCATGCAACTCAAATATTCCACCATCAACGCACGGGCGGAGGGCATTCTCGCGGCGCCAACGTACAGAAAACCGATCCATTCTCAACGCTGCCTGGTACCATGTGATTTTTATTTTGAATGGAAACAAGTGCAGGACAAGTCCAAGCAACCGTACCTCTTCCGGCTCAAGAATCAGTCACTGTTTGCGTTAGGCGGAGTATGAGATGTCGTCGCAGACGCAGAACATATGAAACACTATAGTTTTGCGATAGTCACCACCCAGCCAAATCGTGTTGCACAACAGTATCACCACCGCATGCCCCTCATTTTACCTCCGGAGGCATGGGATATTTGGCTGTCCAGTACAACACCCATCGGAAAGATAGTGGAACTATTGAAGCCCTACCCGTATCCGGAGCACATGGATGTATTTCGCGTATCACCCTATGTCAATTCGCCCGAGCATAATGATCCGCGCGTTATAGAACGACAAGCACAGATCCTATTGTCCTGATACTATCCCGGCAACCCGGAAAAAAAGATATACTGCTTTTATGTCTAAAAGCCAGATCGTCAATGCCTTGCATCCACTCCCTACGGATTTACAAACAGCCCTTCAAGATGATCCGGAAGTGTTCACCCGGTGGAGGGATATTACACCGCTTGCCCGCAATGAATGGATCTGCTGGGTGACGAGCGGCAAAAAAGTCGAAACCCGGGGTATCCGTATCGGGAAAGCGGTATCAAAACTCAAAGGAGGCATGCGACGACCCTGCTGCTGGGCGGGCTGCCCCCATCGGTAAAGATCAAAACTGCGCAGCGCGGTATAGAAATAGTTTTTTTCTGTATAATACTTATGATGAACAAACTACGGTGGTTACTGATCGCACCTCTCGCTATCGTCGGTGTATTCATCTTCATGGCGATCCGTTACTCGGGACCACCAACCCCGGACGAGATCAACAGAAAGTTTATCGTCGTCAATCCTCTGGATCTCTCACAAATCCGGGGATTTTCCAAATACCGAAGCTGCGCCGGACATGACTATCGCGGTCCGACGCTTAAGGGGGAAAAAGAATCCTCACCCCGATCTATGAAGCACTACATCAAAGTGCGCGAAGAATTCAGGGGAAAAAACGGCATCGTGAAGGCGATCGCGCCGTTTGACGGCAAAATCTCGAACATTGAAAAACGCGATCCGGAGCGCCAGTCCTACGACCAGCAAGTATGGCTCTCCCCTGACACAGACAATGTCTCGCCGCGACAATGGCACTTCGTATTTTTCCACATTGATCTCAATGATGATCTGAAGGAAGGCTCTCCGGTGCAGGCCGGCCAGGTGATCGGCACGGCCTATATGACCCGGGGCGCGGAAAATTCAACAGATAACTTCGATATGACTGTCAAATTTACGCGCCCCATGGCTCCCCCTGCAATAGATCTGCCGCTTGCCCACGCGACTGACGAGGTCCTGGCCCAGTACAAAACATACGGCGTCACGCTTGATACCCTGGTGATCCCGCAAGCATATCGTGACCAGAACCCCTGCCCCACGACCGGCGAGAGTCTTGGGGGCGACGTGTATTTCCCGCCCACTTCAGATCCGAACGACTTCGTGTACCTGAAGCGGATACAATAATCCATATGAACAACGGGGCGTGCATCTCTACTACACACTGACGTTTCTTCTGCTTCTCGGCATGGTGTGGTGTAAAAAAGTTAATGGTTTAAAATAAACTCGTCATGATTGATCTTACAGATAGAACGCACTGCTTTTATTGGCAAACGGATCGTGATTTAACCCCTGAGGATTATGAGCGAATTTTTCTTCATAGGCATGAGCTGTCAACAGAAATAATAATGAACGTGTTGAAACAGGGAATAACCGTAATCCCCAATATAGGATCTATTGAAGTAGCATCTCCCGACGAAAATGTACTCAAAGGAAATGTAAACATTGTGCGTAAGGTGTTTATAAATGGAGAAAAATATGTAGTACGAATGCACCCACGGGGGGTAAAGAATGGCTACTTTTATGCAGAGCGAGAAGCGTTAGCAAAAGCTCGTTCGGTCGGTGTACCTGTTCCTGAAATATTGGAAGTTCACGAGGCAAGAGATGAACATGATATGGATTTTGTTTTAATGACCGCCTCCCCGGGTATCACGATGGACATTCTATTACAAAAAAATAAATCTCCCGAAGACGTATTGCTGATGGATTGTGGTAGGCAAATGGCAACCATTCATCATGTAAACGTTGAGGGATTTGGTCCTTTTGATAATCAGATAGCTAAATCACAAAAACGGTTATGCGGGCTCCATAAAACGTATAACGAATTTATTCATGTTGGACTTCAAGAAAACCTTAAGAGGCTTGTTACATATAAAATAGTAGATCAAGGACAGGCAGATACTATGGGTAAAATTTTCGAGACCCATATATTTGAACCTCTCGACGGACCGCGGCTTATTCACAATGATTTTGCCGATTGGAATTTACTGACGGACACAAAACACATTTCCGCGGTGCTTGATTGGGACGAATGCCATGCCGGTGATCCTGTGGCTGACCTTGCCTGCTGGTCTACATTCTTCAGCATTGAACGGATGAAAAAATTTATGGAAGGATATTGCGCGCACACAACGCTTCCAAACGATTATGAAGAACGTTTTCACTTTTACCGCCTGCGGTATACCATTTCTAAAATGGCTTTGAGAATCAAGCGATACCAAGTCGATAAATCTCCTTTTATACTTGAAAAATTAGAGATTGGTAAACATGCTTTAAGAGAGGAAGCTCAGTGGTTTCAAACATGAAAAAAATCACGGACTCTGAGTTAATAGACAAATATCTTCCCGTAATAAAGTCTTACTATCCCGATATTAATCCCAAAACCATCACTGTATTCCGGGAAGGATATGACCATGATGTATTAGTAGTCAATGAAAAAGATGCTTTCCGTTTTCCCCGCACTTCAGAACAGCAAGAAAAAGATCAAATTGAAAATAAATTTCTTCATATCTTTGAGAAATCCTCTCCGCTCAACGTGCAACGGATGAAATCTCAAACTGATCCGGCAACGGGACAGTATTTTCAACGCTATCCATTCATATCAGGAATCCCGCTCACGCAGAAAATTGCTCATACGTTTACGCAGCAGGAATTAGTATGTGTTGCCCGAGACATAGGTAGATTTCTGAAACAGCTGCATACATTTCCCCTCGTTCGAGCTCGTGCTATAAATATGGATGAGCTTGATCCAAAAATGTATTGGCAGTTTTTTGAAGATCAGTTGATAAAAATGAGAAAGACAATGTTTTCACTGCTTACGGGGAGCGAGAGAGTCTGGATAGCAACACTCATGCAGGATTATATGCGCTTAACGAGAGCCAACCCATTTGCAGTGACTGTCACCCACTCTGATCTCCTGGCGGAACATATTATTATCGATAAAAAAACTCATGCCCTCAACGGGGTCATTGATTTTTCATTACGCATCACTGACCCTGCCATCGACTTCGCGTATTTTGACCGGTATGATCCTCTCTTCCTTAAAACTGTTTATGAACATTATCCTCCTACCGACGCATTTTTTGATCAAAGAAGAAAATTCTATGCGGGACACGTTCCCATCATCAATCTTCATGAATCATTAGAAAAACAGGATGTCAAAATGACGAAGCTACATCTATTACAATTAAAAAAATATATTTCTCAAAATCCATTTAGGTGATGCTTATTGATCCCGAAGATATTCTCGGAGTGGCTTCCAGTAATACTCCTCCCAGCCTCGCTCTATGTCCTTTTCAAAATTTGCCGGGACGTGTTCGTGAGTAAATGTGAGATCCGTTCCTCCCGCGGCAGGGATAAAAACAAATGTTACCCTGGATACTACCCCGTCCGGCCAGTCGCTTGCGGCCCACGTCTGTATGATTTTTTTGCCCTTCGTCAGCTCAATAAATTCTCCCTTAGCATACCCATCCCATACGGAAAATGTTCCGCCAACCCGGCCATCAATCGTGGCTTTTGCGCCGGTAAACGCGCTATGCTTTTTCTCGTCCATGAATATGTCGTAGAGGGAATCCGGCGAAACATCAAAATGAACGGTTTGACTGACCATAAGAAAAGTATATCAGATATATTGTGTTTTACATCACATTATGAAATACTTTTTATAGAAAGGAAATACATCCTATGAACGATATCATTGTTCCCGTTAATCTCATGGCAGTCTTTGGTGCGGCGGTCGTCAGCATGATCATCGGCTACTTCTGGTATGGACCGCTCTTTGGGAAACTATGGATGAAAGAAATGGGCATGAAAGGCAAAATGTCTGAGGCCGCCAAACAGGGCATGGCCAAGTCCTACGGCATCATGTTCGTGGGCTCCCTCGCGATGGCATATGTACTTGCCCACGCCATCGTCTTTGCGTCTACATATCTCAAAATGACGGGTGTCCCTGGAGGACTCATGTCCGGATTCTGGAATTGGCTTGGATTTGTCGCTCCCGTCACGCTGGGATCCGTACTGTGGGAAGGAAAAAGCATGAAGCTCTGGGTCCTGAACAACGGCTACTATCTCCTGACCCTATTGGCAATGGGAGTTATACTCACCAGTTTTTGATACCCCATCATCGTCGGCATAATTGGGTTGGGATTAGTGCGATAACAACGTTTATCATTGCAGTGCAATATCGTACGCTGCTATGATGCTTGTATGAAACATCAACAACTACTTTATAGCATGATGGGCTTAGCTGCCGGCACCCTGCTCACCGTACTCGTGACTGCAAACGCGATAAACAATAATAATTACAGCAAGATGCAAATGATGGGGATCCGCCAGGGAGCTACCACCTCATCCATGGCCAACAATATCGATAAGCATTTTATCGAGCAGATGATTCCCCATCATGAAGGAGCGATAGAAATGGCCAAACTCGCCAAGGACCGTTCAAAGCGTCCGGAGATTCTCTCACTTTCCGACGCGATCATCCAAAGCCAAGCACAAGAAATTACTCAGATGCAATCCTGGTACAAGAGTTGGTATGGAACGACCGTGCCTAAGGATTCAAACAGTGCTATGGGTATAGGCCGAGGAATCATGCATGGAGGCATGATGGGTGGCAACACGACTGATATTGAATCGTTACAAAATGCTATAGATTTTGACAAAGCGTTCCTCCAAGAAATGATTCCCCATCACCAAATGGCGGTCATGATAGCGCAAATGCTTCTTTCCGGTACTGGACGCCCGGAAATGAAAAAAATGGGTCAGGACATAATTACCGCGCAAGAAAAAGAAATCAAACAAATGCAAATCTGGCTTACAAACTAATACAATAGGTAATACCCACGTTATGAAAGCTATACAAATACACGGCTATGGAAGCAACGATGTTTTGAAAATAAACATCGGGGCCTCACAACCTACCACCAAGAAAGGTCAAGTACTCGTCCAAGTATATGCCGCGAGTATAAACCCCGTCGATTGGAAGCTCCGCGCCGGGTATCTCAAGGACTGGATGCCTCTCCAATTTCCAGCGACCATGGGCGGAGATGTTGCCGGTGTGGTCACACAAATTGGCGAAGGGGTCATTGAATATACCATTGGTGATGCAATCTACGGATCCGCGATTGTCCTCAACGGCGGATCCGGAGCTTTTGCACAATTTGCTGCAGTAAATGTAGCAAATTCTGCACCGAAACCAACGTCGTTGAGCTTCGAGGAGGCAGCCTCCCTTCCTCTCGTGGGCACGAGCGCCGTGCAAGCGCTGGAAGATCACATCCATCTCAACGTTGGTCAAAAAATTCTCATTCATGGTGGGGCAGGGGGCATCGGAACCATTGCAATTCAGATCGCTAAAGCAATGGGTGGATATGTAGCCACAACCGTAAACAGTGATGATAAAGATTGCGTGAAATCACTTGGAGCAGATGTCGTCATAGATTATAAAACATCTTCCTTTGAAACGGAGCTTTCCGGATATGATGCAGTCTTTGATACGGTGGGTGGAGAAGTTACCAATACATCATTTACCGTTCTCAAACCCGGTGGCGTACTGGTCTCGATGATGGACCAGCCAAATGTGGATCTTGCAAAAAAATATGGGGTACAAGCGATAGGACAAAATACATTGGTCGATCGAAACCATCTGCAACGACTCGCTCAACTCGTGGAGGAGAATAAAATAAAAGCACAGATAGATAAAATCTATTCTCTGGACGATATACAAGCCGCATTTGTGCAACAAGAAAACCAACATCCCCGCGGCAAAGTCGTCATCCGAATAAAATAATTGCGTGAATGCTCTTAATCTAATGTATAATCACCCCATGAACGTACTCCTCGTCTGTGGAAGCATCGCAAATAAATCCCATACCCGCGCGCTCCTTGTTTACCTTGAGGGTCTTCTGAAAAAGAAGGGGATTGAAACGGTTTTCTGGGACTTACAATCCAAGCCTCTCCCCATAGCACTACCAGAATATCACCAGGATCCAATGCAAAATCCGGATTATACCGTCAAAAAATTTGTGTCAGAAGTAGATGGCGCGAACGCTTTTGTTCTTGGTTCTCCCCTCTATCATGGCTCGTACTCCGGCGTCCTCAAAAATGCGTTGGACAATCTCTATTACGATGCATTCCGTAATAAACCGGTAGCGCTGGTCAGTAACGGAAGCTCTCTGCGAGGTACAAGCACGCCATGCGAACATTTACGATCAGTCGTCCGGACGCTTTATGGATATGCACTCCAATCTCAAATCATCACGGGCAACGAAAACTACGGAACTGAGGGCTCCCAATACATACTCACGAACGAAGACATACAGGATCGTTGCGTTCGCATGACCGATGAACTCATCGGATTAACCACCGCGATACAATTAAACGATAGTAAGAAAAAAGATTATTAACACGAGAATGACTCAGCTCTGGTCACATAATTACAATATTCATGTCTGAGTTAACGTTGCAACTAGTGGTCTTCCTCATCGGCATAACGGCAGGATTTGCTGATTCGACGGTCGGCAGCGGCGGGCTTATCTCCATCCCCGCTCTTATTTTTCTTGGTTTCCCGCCCCAAGTTGCCATTGCGACTGACCGATTGGGCTCTGTAGGGCAAACTGCAGCTGCATTAGTTAAATTTTGGCGGGCAAAAAAAATCCATTGGCGTTTGGTACCGATGTTTACTCTCTTAGCTGTCCTGGGTTCGCTCGTCGGCGCCCGCCTGCTGATTACCGTCAACGCTGACGTGCTCCAAAAAATTGTCGGGTTTCTCCTTATCCTCCTTCTTCCTTTTTTATTTTACAATAAACCTATCGGTATCAAACCCTACCATCCAAGCTTCTTGAAAACCACCGTCGGACTGGTCATCTATTTCCTCATCATGGTGTATAACGGATTCTTTGGTACCGGATCCGGGCCGTTTGCCCTTTACACCGCGCTTTATTTTTTTGGACTCACGATCATCGAAGCCAACGCAACCGGCACACTCCCCTGGTTTATCCTTTCCATCTCATCGCTCGTCGTATTTGCCAATAACGGCATCATTGATTATCAAAACGGCGTGATGCTCCTGCTCGGCATGACCATCGGCGGATGGCTCGGTGCACGGACCGCTGTAGTCAAGGGTGATGCCTGGATTCGAAAACTCTTTATAGCCGTTGTCATCCTCTCCAGCGTAAAACTATTATTTTGGTCTTGACAAAGTGTATACTTAAATGTATATTTAAATATACATATGAATCTCATCACCACCACCGAGCTTCGCACTAAAATGCCTGAGGTTATTAGCATGCTTCTTGCCGGAAGAAGCGTCGATATTGTTCATCGATCTCAAATTGTGGGCGCAATAACACCAAGAGTCCCTCAAGCAAAAACCATTTCCGCACGGGAACTGCAAAAAAAAATAGACACTTTAGATCTTCCCCCAATTACAGATAAAGAAATAGATCGAAGATATCGCGCAGCGATGATGAAAAAACATGGCCAAGGTCTTTCTTGATGCAAACTATTTCATAGGACTCGCCAATAGAACGCCTGAAACAGAGGTTGATATTCTTGATAGCCATAAAGGCTACATTACCACGCTTTCATGTCATATCCTCTGCTATGTAAACAGGGTCAAACTTCCAGATAAGAATATACAAGCATTTTCAGAAGAATTCCTCATCGTCAACCTTACCGACGCTATCGTACAAAAAGCGTTTGATGGCCCAACGACAGATATGGAAGACAACATCCAGCTACATTCGGCGGCGGAGGCGGAATGCGATTACTTTTTGACGTCAGACAAAAAACTGCTATCCATGAAATTTTTTGGGAAAATGAGAATCGTAAGTACGCTTGAAAAAGACTAAAAAAACAGCCACGTGGTGAAGACAACTCCCGTAATAAACGACAGTTGCGTAGTCATACGCGCCACGTTCCGCCCGAACAGTTCACTGAGTCTGACGATGAGGACAAATGTCACAAATATAGTCGCAAGGATCGAAATCGGTACAAGCCAAGGCATCCCCAGTGTCCCTCCGGCTCCCCGATTCCTAAACCATTCGTCCATCCCCGGATATTTAAGCACGACGAAATGAAACGCACCCGCCACAAACGCCACCCGTGCACCCCAATACTGAAGTCTCCACCAAAGTTTTGGCCCAAGCATCCGCTCCATCACCCCAGAGGATAACAATAATAGTATGAGCATGATGACAAGCGCCGCATACGCAGAAAGCGGCTGACTCAGGTAAAACCCAAACGGCCCGCGGCGGGCAAGAGGAAACATCGAAAGATACACATGCGTCAAGCCCGTAAAAAACGTCATGATGCCGAGTTCTTTGCGGTATTTGAGCGCATGGTCAAACATGGTAAATAGCCGGGATAGCGGCCCGAGAAGCAATACGATGCCAAGCAGAACGATAGTGCTGGTCGCGAGACTCTTGTTGAGTGTTGATAATCCTTCGACGCCATACCGCACGGCCCCATAACGGTACACGAGCCAAACCGTCATCAGTGTGACGACGGCCGCCACCACGTATTGCCGGGCGGTTTCTCCGTTCACAGCAATGCTTACGGATGATGCTTTCTTCTTTGTTGCCATACGATAACTATATCAGGTTGGTATTAGTTGTTCACAACGTGTTTCAATTTTTGTACATGTGATAGCATGGCCTTTCTTCCTATATGTACTAAATGGGTAGCTTTCCGGTCAAACGAAAAAATGCTGGGTGTAGGAAAGCGGATTTTGATGTCCAAATCTACGGGCGACTCCGAAAGCTCATGGAGAGAATTCGAGGTGATGGCCGCATTTATTTGCAAAAACAATGCACGGAATACTCCTCCGATTGAGCCCTCGGTCAGACCCGTGACGTCTATGCCACTGACTTTATCCACGGATACGGACCGGAGAAATTGCGCTCCGTAGTAAAGCGTAAATCCCCCATCAACAAGTTCTAGGCCTCTCCGCTTCACTGGCTGAAGCATGGGAAACATGCTGCAGCTTGCCACAATTGCCGAGGCGATGTCACCCATCTGAATGGCAACCGGCCGTTTTTTGACCACATCGGATGCGAATATGACCGCAGGGATAGGCAACGACTCAAATGTTTTATACGGGAGCAATTCTCGGATGAATTGAGTGAGCTTGGTGTGATCAACCACTTCCCAATGCGTCCAATGGGTATTGAGGATGCGTACTGTCTTAATCCGGTCGACAAACGCAATGATTTCTGCCGTAGATAAACCCGATGCAAGAAGAACTGCAAGGGCCGCCCCGCCGCTTAATCCTGCATAGCAGGACGGAGCCAGATGATGTTCGAGAAGTACTTCGTTCACTCCGGCATACGCGATAGCACTCAATCCCCCGCCGGACATACTGAGGGCAAACGATCGGGATAAATCCATACAAATTAGTCTACTACCAGATGTGATATTGTCAAAGAGAACAAATCTAGTCGCAAGCACTATTCGAGGTAATCGCGAAGCTTTTTGGAACGGCTCGGATGGCGAAGTTTCTGAAGCGCCTTCGTCCCCAACTATCTTACCACTCGCCTTTTCAGTACTATTCGTACACGGCTCGTGGAGCGATAGACGGGACTTCGGCGCTCTCGCTATTCCAGATAGTCCCGTAATTTTTTACTCCTGCTAGGATGTCTTAGCTTTCTCAGCGCCTTCGCCTCTATCTGGCGGATGCGCTCGCGGGTAACGCCGAACTGGGCGCCAACCTCTTCCAGCGTCCGGGGGCGTCCATCTTCCAGACCGAATCGCAAAATGAGTACTTTCTTCTCACGATCGGAAAGCGTCGCGAGCACCTCTTCCATGTGTTCTTTGAGAAGCTGCCGGCTCGTCTGATCATACGGGGTAGGACCCGGATCGGATATAAAATCGCCCAAATGACTGTCTTCCTCATCTCCTACCGGGGTTTCTAATGATGTAGGTTCCTGAGAAACTTTTTGAATTTCGCGAACCTTCGCAACGTCAATCTCCATGACCTTCGCGACTTCCTCGGGAGTGGGTTCGCGCCCGAGCTCCTGCATGAGCCGGCGGCTCGCCCGGACGAAACGGTTGATGGTCTCGACCATGTGGACGGGAATCCGGATCGTGCGGGCCTGATCAGCAATCGCCCGCGTGATTGCCTGGCGGATCCACCACGTCGCGTAGGTACTAAACTTAAAGCCTTTGCGCCAGTCGTATTTCTCGACAGCCCTGATGAGTCCCTGATTGCCTTCCTGAATAAGATCCAGAAGACTCATCCCCCGGCCGATGTATTTTTTGGCGATAGAAACGACCAGCCGGAGATTGCTCTCTGTGAGCTTTTTCTTGGCACGCTTGTCCCCTTTTTCATAACGTTTGGCAAGATTCATCTCGTCTTCAAACTTAAGAAGCGGGACGCGGCCGATTTCTTTGAGGTACATGCGGACCGGATCGGACACTCCCTCATCCCCTGCGCGGGCGAGCGCTTCAATTTCCTTTTCAAGATCCGCGATGCTTTTGCTCGCTTCCTTTTCTATATCCTGGCTCGTTGTTTCAAACACGTCCACGCCGGACCGGATGAGCTGGTCATAGAGATGATCGAGTTCCGGAATATGGTCTTCGGGCTTGGGGTAGAGCGAAAGAATGTCATCCTGTGTGACGAAGCCGTTGTCTTTGCCTTCTTTGAGAAGGTCGCTGATGGACGCAACAGACGTATGCGCTTTGGAGGCCATAAGGATTGATCACGCCTGCCTCTGACTCGTCCCAAACGGCCCGAGCGGAGACTGGAATTGTCGTGAACAACCACAAGTATAGCAGGATTAGCGGGGATTATCTACCGTCTTGAGGCTTTCGGTGACAACGCGAAGCTCAGCCTTCACTGCCTCTTCCCTCTCTTTGGAAAGCTGCCCGTCGGCAGACAATTCCCGGGATAGCTCACTCATCCGGCGCTTGATATTCGATCGCCTTAGCTCAATGACTGCCTTCGTCCACTCTTTACTCATGCGCTCTGCGTCACCCAAAAGATCGGCAATGTCCCACAGAAACGCTTCATCAAATACCGGCAGGAGTTCTTTGGGGAGCGAATCGGCAAAATCTTTGATGAGAAATATCCGGTGATCTTTGATAAACGCGCCAAGCAAGCTGATAATTTGCCGGACGGAGGGAACCGTAATATCATCGACACTGACCGTCTCACAAAGCTCCTCGTACAAATCCACAGTCTTTCCCTGGACCAAAAGCGCGAGCGTGTACATTTCCAGATTTTCTTCGCGGCTGCGGGTGATTTTGGGTTCCTTCTCTATCCGCTGATCCTTCTCCCGCCCTGACAGGCCGGATCGCAATGCTTTGCGCAGCGCATCATCGATCGCTTCCTGCGAAACGTCCAGTACCTGGCCGAGTTTTTTGAGATAATGGCCCCGGACAATCGGATTGTCGATCTTTCCGATGATCGGAAGGAGTTCATCGCTGATTTTGCGCTTCCCGAATGATTCCCCGGCATCATAGCGCTTCGTCGCTGATGCCAAAAAATAATCATAAATGGGCTCA
>CAZLDC010000015.1:0-15287 GCA_964558385.1 uncultured Gammaproteobacteria bacterium | reverse complement strand
TCAAAAGCATATATGTTTTAAGGTTAAACCTTGTCTATGCAAGGTTTAACCTTTTTCGAAAAATTAGAAGATTTACAAAATACTCCGTCGTATCATGCAGAAGTCTTACCGAAGACTTTTTATCAAAACGCCGGACGAACAACACCGGCTCCTCGCGGATAACGAGGCCCGCGCGGTACGCAAGTGCCATAATTTCCGTATCCCAGAACCACCCGTTGTGGTTGGTTCGTTTGACGACCGGAAGAATCTTTTTCCGGTTAAAAAACTTATATCCGGTTTCCGTATCTTTGAGCGCAGTTCCAAGCACTGTCCGCACCAGCCAAGAATACCCCCGGGAAAGTATCGACCGGTGCATGGAGGACAATCCCTCCCGATAGATCCGAAGTCCTGTGACGATATCCGCTTCCTCATCCAGAATCATCCGGACAAACGAGGGAATGTACACCGGAGACACTTCCAGATCTATATCGATATACCCGACGACCTTGCCTCTGGCTACAGTAATCCCGTCGCGCACCGTTTTTCCCCTCCCCTGGTTCGTATCATGATAGATTGCCCGAAAATTTTTGTGCTTCTTGACGAGCGATGCAATGATCTCCCGCGTCCCATCGGAGCTTTTATCATCCACAAAAATAAGCTCGTAGGAAAACACGCTGTCACCCAAGACTGACATGACGCTGGCAACGCTTTGCCGGAGATGCGGTTCCTCATTGTAGCAGGCGATGATCAGAGATACATGATACATATTGCTATGTCTCCAAACCGTCATCAATAAACATCTTACGGTACAGTGCAAAAACAGAGGTCATATCATATTTTTTTACCAATGCGTTATATCCGGACTCTCCCAGCCTGATTGATAAGGCAGGTCGCTGTATCAATCGTTCAATACTCGCTTGAATATCTCCCGGACTTCCAAACTTCACAAGAATACCTCCCTTGTTGCCCAAGACGAGCTCTTGCATCGCCGGGATATCCGAGGCTATGACCGGCTTTTTCTTGTGCCATGCCTCTAGGTATACATATCCAAATGTCTCAGATATTGATGGCATACAAAATACATCGCAACTCGCAAACACGATCTCTTTGGTAAACTCATCGATATAACCAAAATCGAGTACATACGCAGATACATCAGATCGCTTGAGCGCTTCGCTCCATTCAGATGTGTTATGACCAATCGCGATTAACAGAATCCTCTTATCGTGCGCATAAAGGTTCTTCACCGCCGTAAGAGTTGTCAATGCGCCTTTCAAGGTTCCTTTAAGTCCTGCAAATAATATAATCTTTCGGTGTTCTATGCCATATTGCTTCTTAAATCTGAGCACTTCGTGTTTCAAGGTTTCTGCCGCATGCATTGTAGGGGTACGAATATATAAAGGAATGACGCTCGTTTTCCCTTGAGCGACCGGGAAATATTCCTCAATCTGTTTTTTTTCTGCATTGGAAATGACATGAATACGACTGGATTTCTCTAGCATCGTTCCCAATTTCTGATTATGATATGCCTCAACTCCAGCATGAAAAAATGGCGTCAAGATGATGAGTGGCTTTTTGTCCAGATGTTCGACGCACTCAAGTACCTGTTGATTGATCTCGAGCGGGAATGGAGAAGCATGGACAACATCAAATTGCTCTTTTTTAAATACGTTTAACAAACCTCCCAGAGATGGACCGCTTGAAAGAATCCGCATCGTATTTCTTATTGATGTTGGCAACAGGTGGCCAAATACCCTTTCTATGATAAACGCCGCGCTCGTAATCCATTGTTGCGAGGGTAACCGGATAACATGGACCCCATTGAACGTATCCCGTATATCGCTCGTCTTTTTCCCAAACAGAGGATCATACCAGTACCGGGGCGTCAGGGCATCGCTCGTGACAACCGTGACGTCATGCCCTGCTGCCGCAAAATCCTCTGCAAGAATCCGGACGGCATTGTCTGATCCATAAAGGGGAGCAGGTAAATAGATAGGCGTCACAAACGCAATTTTCTTTTTCATGGTGTTGCCCGTAGCACAAATACATCTCCTTTTTTCATTTTATCTATCAGCCATTCAAATGGATAAAAAAGTAATACCAACCATTGTGTATGAATCAAATTCCATCGTATTCCAAACTTCTCCCGCAGGACGTATTGAATACTCCCGAGTAATCCTCCGGCAGAACAGTACTCCACACGGGTCACGCTAAATCCCGATTTCATGACGGCCTGTTGAAGCGTATGAGGCGAAAATAACACAAGGTGACGGGGTGCATCCAGATTATACCAATAGGGCCCAAATATACGTGCCAAGAAACTATCTACATTTGGTGTACCGATGATGAGTTGACCATCTTTTTTCAACTTTTTTTTGATAAGCCGGAGACACCGAATCGGATCGTCCAAATGCTCTATCACATGATAGAGGCGCACTGCATCAAAATAATGATCAGGATAGGATGAAATATCCTGATAAAAACCCACACGCACATGATCCACGCCCCGTTTCTTCGCTGCCGCCACTGCCTCCTCGTCGATATCGATCCCAAACGTTTCCCATCCGAACTCTTTTAAGAGTATGAGTGTATCCCCCACCCCGCACCCGACGTCCAATATTTTTCCATGATGGATTGGATCAGGAATCGCCGGGACGCTTGGAAGCAAAATCGTCAAAATGTTACCCAAAGGGGTTAGACGCTTTTTTGCACGGATTAAAAACGTACGAAGTACCGTAAAAAAACTTTTCCTCCCTTGTGAGTCGTACGCATAGTATTTCTTCGGTGGATAATAGGGAGCCACTTGAGTCTCTGACAGCAAAGGGAATAACGACGCAGCAGAACAACCATGACATTTTACTAACGTGAACGCACCGGGCAATTCAAACATCCTATCTTTTGCCCGAAAAAGATTTCGATAAGAATTGCTACCGCAAATCGGGCATTTAAACCGTGACTTCATATTGAGAAAGACGGACGTGGCGGTATCGTTTTGCATCCAGGAGTAAACAGAAATAATAATATATTCCCGGATTATAGTAGATAGACCGCCGTATAGCCCTATCGGTCACATTTCTAATATGTTGTTGTATGGTGTTTCTTTTTTTGAGGGTCGTGTGTACATTCACCACATTCCACCACCACCCCCTCAAAATTGCGTTCACGATGGTAAATCGGAGCGACACAAAAAAATAAATCAGTACTCCCAGCTGAAAAATAAGAAAAACCGGATAGATAGTAGCAAGATACAATGCTCCAAAATTTTTGAGGTATGAACAATTCATATTTTTAAACGTGAGATAGACGCGTCGCTCATAATCATAGGTATCCGTCGTGTCCCCGCCGGCCACATGATAAATATAAGACTCCGGCTGATAGAGCACTTTATATCCGGCTAGCCACAACCGGTGACACAAATCGGTCTCTTCAAAGAAGATAAAGAAATCTTCATCAAATCCTCCTACCTGTTCAAACGCGTGCTTTGGTATCAGCATACACGCACCCTTAGCCGAAAACACTTCTCGCGTGGTCCTATACATAGGCAAACGATATTCTTTACGGTATCCGTAGTGATACAAAAAACCGGACATGGTCAGATACGCTCCTGCTTCATCGAGTAAATCCGGGTGATTCATAACGCGCATTTCCGGCTGGATGCAACCGATATAGGGATCTCGCTTGCAGGCCGAAATCATGGGATTCAAAAATTCTTTCGTCACCTTGGTATCATTATTGAGAAATAATAGATATTGACCGGACGAAGCTTCAGCCCCCAGATTGTTTCCTCCCGCAAATCCTTTATTTTTATCACTTGCAATGACCTTTACCTTAGGGAAATTTTTCCTCATATACGAAACTGAGTCGTCCGAGGAATTGTTATCGATGACAATGATTTCAATACGGGGATTTTTTATCTGAGTTAAAGAAGATAAGCACGTATGAAGAAATTTCTTACCATTCCAATTGAGGATAATCACGGAAACCAACGGGGCTCGTGTGGTCATATGAGCTTCTTGCTCCAGATGGCAGGGGTATCCTTGGTCTCAAGCTCGAGCCCATCGTTCAAGTATTGGAATAGCTGAGGTCCCATGGTTTTGGCCCATGTAACCATCTTAGCGACTCCCTCCCGAAGCGTCACACTTGTTTTATAGCCCAATAACTTCACGGCCTTTTCGTGAGTACAATACGCCTCTTTCACCTCCTGGGGCCGCAGAGCTAGATACTTCGGCTTCAAGTGAGTCGGAATTTTACCATCCGGAAAGAACGTTTGGAGAACGACTTCGGATAACTCATTTATCGTGTATTCCTCTTTCGGTCCGATATTAATAATCTCGCCATTGGCAGAGTCTAAGAATCCCGTTTTTAAAAAATACGGATTAAAATCATCGATATAGGTAAACGCCCGTTTTTGCTCCCCATCCCCATAAATATAAAAGTTTTTGTTGTTCAGGATGCAATTGATAAAAATTCCGATGACATTCCTATATGGATCCGCCAAATTTTGTTTCGGTCCATAGACGTTGTGCGGTCTGACAATGACGTACCTAAATCCGTGAACCTTGGCAAGAATCTCCGTTGCCTCTTCCATGGCGGTTTTGGCTATAGCGTAAATGTCTTCCGGAATCCGACGCATATCTTCCGTAAAAGGTGTCTTTTGCGCGCCGTACACGCTCATAGAGCTTGTGAGTACTACTTTTTTTAATCCCTGCCGTATGCACGGAATAAGCGTATAAAGATAGGCAAGATAATTACGCTCTGTTGCTGATATAGGGGTAAATTGGCTCCTACCTTCTGTAGCATCAGCAGCTAAATGGTAGAGAAGTTCCGGTTTGACTCCGGCGATATATTTTTCGGTTTTATCTTTATCACGCAGATCCAATACCGTGAACTTGGATTTCGGACTCACATTTCTGGTATACCCTCCCGAAAGGTCATCAACGCCGTATACTTCATGATTCCCCATCGCGACAAGCGAATCCACAAGATGACTTCCCATGAAACCGGCAGCTCCAGTCACTAATATTCTCATGAGTTTATTATACAGGGAGTCGTCTTTCTTTGGAAGTCAGAAAGACCAACAAAGCTCCTAAAATGGTTAAAATGGATATTGCCGCTCCCCAGGTTACGTATTTCTGCGGCTCAAATTCTACGATGCCCTCATACGAACCTGGAGTCAGAATCTGAAAACTATTTAATCCTTGGGATGATCGCTCGGACTTCAAACGCATATTTCCTGATCGTAACACCCATCCCGGATGATATGTTTGAGAAAAATAGACTGTAGTCGGGGCGTTAACGGTTAAAGAAACTCCGTATTGATCCGTACGAATCCGTCTATACGCGATCGACTCATTGGTTGAAATCCAAAAAAGGTCTCTATGCTTGGGGACTTGGTATACAGTAAGATGACCGGAACGGATTTTCGTAAGCCACCCGAGTCTATCAAGGACCGTTTCATATTCCTGTCGCTTCTTCCCGTCATATTTCCGGTCCGTCAAAAACAGCTCTCCTAACGAATCATATGGAACCATGATGTACCCTATCCCTAAATCTTCCAACCGTTGCTTCCCCGCAGGATCCTCAAGCGCCACCCTCAGCTGCGCCGCAGTAGTCGCGCGAAAAAGCGGCTCCGCCTCGATCGGCATATGCTCCAGTGTCCCATAGCTAAACCGCTGCTGCCGCGGCACCCAAAGGGTGCGTGCAAAATTTGGCTGCTGGTGTAAAAAATCCTCAAGCTCTCTATACTCCAGCGGAACTTCATGTTTGGCGAATGTCCCGCCGAGTTTGCCAAGGACTGCGGGACGGATAGTGAAAAGCCAAAAGAGGAGGAAAGTAGTGAGTAGTACGTAGTGAGTAGTTTGGGATGAATAATTGGTATGTATTTCCTTACTACTTGCCACCTGCTGTTTGCTACTGATCAGCATGCTTAATTGCATAAACGACCATGGAATCAAAATTGAATATGAAAGCACGATAAGGACATACCACTTTGTGGGATCCCGAAACATCACAAACCCGGGTATGTGCTCAAACATCCAAAGATATACTTCGCCGAATGGCTCCTGCGCTCCTTTGGCAAAAAACGCGCCGGCGAGAGCCAACGGAACAACATAGAAAATCTTAGATTGTTGATCTTTGATTTTTAATAGGAATAGTACGCTAGCAAATGCTAGTATCGGGAGCATGAGGAACTCTGACTGCAAAAAAAATGTTTTTCCAAACACATTCTCCGGCCAATTAGGATGAAGGAGTGACAGAGCATGCGAAAAATCCGCAAAACTATAAAATTTAATTGAATCTATTGATGTATATGCTGAACCCAAATCCCCAATCGGGTTGCTCCTCATCATAACCATCGGCACAATCAAAAATGCGTTCAGAAGTGCTGCGATGATCACTGAAACACCAACACCAAAAAACGTTGAAAACAATACGTGAAAAAAATCTTCTTTTCTACTGACGAAGTAACGAAGCAACGAAGTAACGACCCACACTGAAACCCCCGCCATCGTCACATACGCAATCCTCGGATCAATCATCAGTTGAGCCCCCAGCGCTAACCCAGCAACGACTGCGCTCTTTGCCATCCCCGTGCCTGTAGGGAATCCAGACTGGATTCCCGCTTTCGCGGGAATGACGAACGAAAACGATTTGTTCACTGACTCATAAAGTTTGATGAAACTTGCCAGAACAATAGGGGCTAAAGAGTAAGCCAGCGCCACCCCCATCTGTCCGCCGCCGGTCACCATCAAAATATAGGTATTGGTGGTATACACGAGCGAAGCGACCACCCACCACGGAAACATTTCTCTTATGACTTGAGTCTTAAGGCTTAAGTCTTGAGTCACAGCTTCCCACAGCTTTTTTGATCCAAAAACGGATAGTGCAATAAAGAGTCCGAACCATCCAACCTTATAGACGATATTCCACCCAATACCAAACCACTGAGTAAATGGAACAATTACCAGAGAACCAAAAAAATGAAGTCCAAGAAGTTGTTGCACCGATCCTAATCCACCACCGAGCCAAGGAGCCCATAATACCGGAAATAACGAAAAACTTCTGAGATAATCATCATAATAAAATGGCCAATCCCCTCCAATGATGAACGGATATAAAAACCAATGACGAAACACAACGATAATCACGCCGATAACCCCGAGAGAAAGAATGATATGCCGTTTCATAAAACACCTACTTGATCAGACGGATGCAGGCCACACTGGTAGCTCCAACAGTACAATCAGGCAGGTAACCCGACGAATAATCGCTGTTTTTTGCGGTACGCGCATCAGAATACATCCATCCTTCCTTGGTGTACTGAAAATATGTCGTTGAGCTCACCCTTGGTTTGAATGTATCGATGATATCGTTGATCATGGGCTTATCGTACACCTGCAGCCATCCATACTGTTTATGTATTCCGTACGGTACGGTGATGTAGCAGCTTCCTCCGGGTTTGAGAATTCTTCGTAGCTCCACTATTACTTTTCTATAATCGTGAATGTTCTTCTCCTGATCCTTTTTGTTGTGAGTCCAACCGGAATTATCCAACCCTATATGCTCCAACACTGATATGCAGGAAATGCTATCAAAGATGTTATCGGCAAATAACGGTTTCCGTAAATCCCAAAATATATAACTTACCCCATCCTGCCAATAACAATTCATTTCCGGATTCAGATTTGCAATAATGATGTTCTTTCGGCTCAACGGATCCAACTTTAGGAGTGCGTCAAAATTGAGCGACGATCCTGCATCTAAATGCAAGCCTGCCTTTTTACCCAACAGTGAAAAAAACCAGGGTATTTCGACACACCGCTCGCTTAACCCTATGCCATAGCGTGATGGAAGAACCTTTCCACGGCGAAAGTACGTCAATCTATGCTGCACCGCGGTGCAAATCTCGTGTAATAGATTCGCAACATAAAACGGCGTGCCGATCACAAACGCATGACGCTTAAACACCGGATAGAGCATACGAAAGAGATTGCGGTATCGGTCAAAGATGAAAGGTTTCATGAATGAGGAAATCATCATATTCCAAACCCGGGTTTTCGTATCCTGATTAACGATACTACTATCGCAGCAATCACACCGCACAAGGTTGTGAATGCCAGAAGTACGCTCCCATAAAATAACTTCTGAGAGGTCATTTCTATGACGAGTGTATAGTCACTCCTGTTTCCCACGTCCTTCGGTTCGATATACCACGAGTTTGCATACCCGTTCACCGGCAGATGGGTCGCTTCTGCTATCGGGTCCTGGCCCCATGTTTCAAATGTCCTGTCGTCCAATAGAATACTTGTATGTTTTCCTTCCTGAATACTTCCCGTCGCATAACTGGCGACCGAACGAGCGTCGTTAAATGGCGTAGCACCCACGATTGGTTTAGTGAGTTTTTTCAAAAAATTACCTATCAATCGACCTACCGCACCTTTCAATGTTTTTGCCTCATGATCGGGACCGGATAAAAACAGCTTCCATCTTTGGTTAAATTCCTGAGAAAAAACCAGCGAATAAGGGCTTGTCGCACCGCGGACCTGAACAGTATATTTTGCCGGATTAACCATAGTAAAGGTTATAGACGGTTCAGAGGATGTGATGGGTTTTACAATCTTTTTGAAGACTATCCTTGGGTTAAATATTTTTCGCACGGAAAGATTTTTGATGGCGAATTCCTTTGGGCTCGGATGATCCAAATCATCATAATCATCTTGCGCGCGCACGAATTGCAAAAAGGCCGCTCGTGCATCTTTTGAAGATAAAACGACCGTGGCATACGTCTTCCAATCTTTTGATTTAAACGTATCTTTATATGTGGGATTAATATATTGATTTGTCCGCGTTCCTCCTCGTTCGTAGAGAACCAGTGAAAAATCCTTATTGCCGGTAAAATAATCAAAGGAAATGGCATACACCGATTCTTCTTTCCAGTCGGAAATGTCCCGAACCAATCCGCTTGTATCCGCTAAAAAATTATACGATATAGTAAATGTTATTGAATCATTAGGTCCTTCTTCTATGCTCGATTGCATGAGCTCAGGCTTTTTCCAACGCGTGGTTTCTACGGCATTGGGCACGATGGGAATACGCACCAGGATCGGTAGCGATTGTGTATGTTGAACCGCTATATCATCAAATCTCATCCACTCACCGCTATCAGACTCTTTTTGCGCGACTTCCTTTCCATCAACGGAGAGCGTCATAGCGAGATTTGACATATCGTTTTTATGCACGTACACCTCATAGGTGCCATCTTCAACAGGATATTCCAAACGATAAGGAATAGTGTATATATCAGGCAATTGCAGGTTTAATCGTACGATAAGATCCGTAAACAACCCCTCAACTAAGCCAGAAACATATTTCCTTTCTCGGGTTGACCAAAGAGTCTCTTTTCGCAGCGCACTTCGCAGTTGACTCTTATGATCCATTAAATACTGCTTTAGCTCCACTTTTTCTGTGATCGTAGAATAGGAAGACTGGTTTGCGTTTTCTAAATCGTCAATGAGCTTTTCTATGGCCTTCTGATACCGCGCTAAGGTAATCTCCCACGAATTATATTCTTTGTATCGGCGCCATTCCCATAGATAGGGTTCGTTCCAGGTGCGTTTGAGATCGGTAATACTATCAATGTTTCCCAGGAGCGGTATATGTTCGATTCGAACGAGTTCATTGATGCGTTTCTCCGCAAAATAGATACTCCGGTCAATATAGGCATCATTGACGGTAGAATAACGGGCGAGGTCTCTTTGTTCCTTTGTCACCACCAGCGGATAAATAGGAGAGGAGAGTTTACGGGCTATCGTCGGAGAAACAAATTTATCTTCTTTCTTTTTCCTAAAAAAATCAAAAACCGTGCTTGCGTTCGTTGCTTTCAACAACATCTCATCAAATATATCTTTATATTTTTTAAAAATGTTTATATCATCATTGAGCGCCACCCTCGTGCCTTTCTGAAAAAATGAAAGTGGCGTATGAATATTTGCGGCGATCACGTCGTTCCAATACACCCTTTGGTCTGCCGTATAGACATGGGGGATATACGATGGGTCATCGAATTCATATACATGATATTTTCCGGCAATAGTTTTTACCTCTTTGACTCCAAGAGTATTGATAAATTCTTTATATCCCGTCTGGGTATCGGGGAAGAAATTGCGAACCTGCGTATATGGAAAGCTCGGAAAATTATCCAGATAAATATACGGATCATCATTGTAAAAAATATATTTTATATTGAGCGCAGACAGTATGCTTCTCGCCATAGCATAGTTTCCGTCCCGTATCGCAGTAAGCAAGCCTGGTCCATACACCCCAAGTTCGGCATTGCTGGTAAATTCGTTCCGTGCCGCCAAATACGTGATCGTAGAGGGCCCTACATAGGCTGCGTCATTTTTTCCTTTCAGGATTTGGTATCCATGATCATTAAGCGGCAGCGACAATATCTTGCCGTCCACAGGAAGAGTCCGGATAAACCCAAGCATCTCTTCATATGCCGGATCCATCTCGACATGAGAGCTGACATCCTTACTTTGCCAAAGCGTTGTATTGGTGAGTGCTCCGGAAATAAATTTCCATGAAGTAGTAAACAGTATCGCTGACAGCGCTATGATCGTACACCATCTCTGAACATTGCGGAATCTACCTAATACGGTCGATAGAGAGAGCCCCAGAAGAATTGTATAGAAAAACAGATATGCCCATTGCCACTGACCGTAAAAAACACGGAACATGGCAAACCCCGGTAAACGGAATGCCAAAACATACAGCTTGATCCCGAGATGAGTAATATTTGCGGAGATGAAAAAAAGCGTAATCAGAAAAAAAATGACACTCAGAAGATATAAACGGCTTTTATTCCATAGCAGACCAAGGATAAACAGAATCGGAAACGCAACAAAAATACTCCAGAAATATTGCGGCTCTACGTATTGCGGTAACCCCAAAAGGGCATAACTCACCTTTATGGACGGGGCTGTTGCCGTAAAGTACTTGAGTCCCCATTCCAGCTTATCTTTCGCGCCGAATATAAATTCATTGGCAAAGCTGCCGGGAGTCACGATGCTCACTATTTGCGGAATGAGATGAAATGATTGAATGAGGATAAAAAGCACGAGTCCGAAAGCGACTTTTGCTATAGGGAGCGGAATCTTGAGTAATCCCCTCGTATAAATCACAAGATACAATACGGCTAGCGGAAAAAAGGAAAAAAACGTCGGAGCCCCAATAAAACTGAAGTTCGGTGAAAAGACAAACGTTACCAATATCGATACCAACAGATAGATCATCCTCTGTGTGAGAAAAAAACGAAGTAAAAGATAGAACATCAATGGATTGACCAGGACGAGGTTCATGGGAAGGAGCTGATACCCCCACCACCCGATAGGATTTTGGGAAAATGTATAGTATAGTCCTGCAATGATGCCAGAGGATTCGACGATAAATGGATTTTTTGTGACAGTACGTGTATCGCCCATGAGAAGCTCTTTAACCACCAGGTAACAAAAAAAGAAGCCGCCGCTCAAATTTAACCCATGGAATATGGATATGAGGATGGTCGGTGATTGTACCAACGATTTCACCACTGCCAGGAGCAAGAAAAAAGGAATAGGATAGAAACTCAGATTCTCCGCGCCAAATCCGGAATGGGATACGCTATAGAGCGATTGGCTGACAAGGTAGGCAATCGGATCATAAAAATAAAGCCGGCTATTGTCACCCCCAAGATCCATTTCCCCGGGGCGAAGCCAAAAAAAGGGAATGAAAAATATGAGAATGGTCAGACTCCCGGCGAGTAATGAGTATTTGGTTCGTTTCATTCTTTCCAAGCTTGTACGACACCGATAATAAGAAACAAAAATAGCCAGACGGTAAGCTTCTCAGTAGATATGGATGCAAAAGAAAACACAAAGCTCAGCAGCATCGTACCCAACAACCCAAAACATAAAAGAAACGTATCCCGGCTTGTTCTGTGTCCAAACCAAGCCAGCGCTCCATACAAGAGCAATACGGTGAATGTCACCGTATCGGAACTGATGCTTACAAAAAAACTGTCAACGAGAATGACGCCTATGAGGATAACCAACAGCGTCGTGCTGTTTCGCTCAAGCATCCCCCGGACGGAACGCACAGGAATCATCTGGAGCATTTGTGAGATTGTATCATTCATGGTTTCTCCCACCACCTGCATTCCTTAGCGTAGCCCTTCATAATTTTAAATGTTTCCGTTAGTCCTGATTCAATCGTATATTTCGGTTCCCATCCGGTGAGCCTCTTCACGCGGGATATGTCGCAAGTAAATTGCATGGGTCCGGATACGGGTTTATCCAAATCTCTAATCTTCTTTCCGGATAACTGCTCAATAATCTCCACTATTCGCCCAACACTTACAGATTGTCCTGTACCCAAATTAACCGGCCCGGTATAATCAGTGTCGAGAAGCTTCACAATCGCGTTAGCAGCGTCAGGGGTATACAGGAAGTCCCGGACGGGTTTCGTATTCCACACGGTCACCTCATGAGGCGAAAGCGCCTGTTGGATAAGCGTCGGCACCAAATCAGGTCTCACGAGCTTCGTCGGCCCATAAATATTACTAAACCGGACGATGATGCTGGGAATTTTCGAAGCGTAGTACCGGATCAACTCCTCGGATAAATATTTACTGAATACATAATCATTAATATAGGGATTCGTAGGTTGTGTTTCGTCCACCGGTAATTTCATTTTGTTCACATCATATAAGAGGATCGTGGTAAAACACATGAATTTCTTGATAGTTCGCTTTTGGAAATAAAAAAGTATTTTTTTGAGAGGAAGGACATTATACTCGAGGCCCATACTCGCCATAGTATTTATGACGTGATGATTGGAACTGCCGACGAGAAAAATAACTTTATCAAACTCCAGATCGTCAAGCACGGCCAAATCATCAAGGCTAGGCAGATATACGTGTTTATTCTTCAAATGAAAAGGAAGCGGACTGCGCCCAACGGATATGATGTCCGGATATTTTTCCAGAATGATAGGTCCCAAAAAACCACTCCCCCCAAAAAGTACGGTGTTACTCATAATTTTGACACTGCCTCATCATAATGTTCATCGAACCATGTGATCGTTTTTTTCAATCCTTCACGCAACATATATGTTGGTTCCCAACCCAATTTCTCTTTCATACGGGAAACGTCCGAGACCTTTCGCAGTGCTCCGTCAGGTCCATGTTTGTTCCAAACTATGGCGCCTGTATACCCGGATAATTCTTTTATCATCTGTGCCAGCATCGCAATCGGTGTTTCTTCCCCGCTCCCTACATTAAGCGGTAATAGGTCATCATACTTTTCTGCAGCGAGAAGTATGGCCTGTGCCGCGTCTTCAACATAGAGAAATTCGCGAACCGCCTTCCCGGTCCCAAGAACCTCAACGCTCGGCTCATTATTTCGTTTCGCGACCATAAACTTTTTGATGAGCGCTGAAGCCACATGCGCACGCTCGACACTAAACACGTCCCCGGGACCGTACATGTTTGTCAGAAGCAGTGTAATCGAATCCAGGCCGTATTGCTGCCGGTACGCGGTACTCCCCACAACCATCGCCCGCTTGGAAAACCCGTACGATTCAACACTCTTATGCATCGGACCATCAAAAAACGCTTCTTCGCGGAAATAACCGGTAGGCAGCTCGCCCGGATAGGCGCAGGTCGAACCGATATTGACCAGTTTTTGCACCGCAGCTTCCTGCGATGCTTTCAGGACATTGATATTGATCCGAACGTTCGTGTCGAAAATATCCGCCGGGCTATCGAGAATGCGCAGTAGTCCGCTGATGGCACCTGCACAGTGAATAACTACCTCCGGCCGGGTTTGGGAAAAATACTCACGGCAGCCATCCAGATTCGCAAGATCAAGCTCGCGGTGACCAGGGGTCAGTACAGCACCGTCATGGACTTTTAACGCCTCGACAATATGACGGCCCAAAAATCCGCTTGCTCCGGTCACAAGAATTTTTTTCTTGGCTAATTTCATACAGATGTTTCTATAATTATTCTCTCCATTTTTGGACAACACCCACGATCAAAAAAAGATAAGCCCAGACTGCCAGCCGTTCTGCTGCCGGCACCAACGGCTGATGGAATGCAGCCGGATCCGTAAAAACATAGAGAATGTATGTTAACAAAAAAATCATAAGGGTGAGCACGAAAGTATTAACGCTCTTCCAGTGATATCGACGGATTAAAAAAATATAGATACCCAATAGACCAAAAATTCGAAAATCAGAACTCACCGGAAAGAAAAAAACATCACCAAGAATGAATAAGTAGATGAGAAGTATATATCGTGGTTTTTGCATAATCCTATGTTTTTTTCATTAGTTTTATTCCGTAGATCATAAATAATACCAAACTCACGGCTGAAATACCCAGACCATAGTACACATACCGCTGCTGGGTCATTTCTACTATTATCTCATACTTATCCGCGCTGGAGGTATCCTCGGGTTTAATAAGCCATGCGTTGGCATACCCGTTTACCATAACATGCTGATTTTCCGGAACATGTGACATCCCCAGTGTCTCAAATGTCTGCCTATCCAAAAAAATGTTTTCGTGTTTATATTCCCGAACAGTATCATTAAAATAACGTTGCTGCACCATGATTTGTTCCCGGGACGATGGAGAGATAAATGCCTTCCAGTCTTTATGAAACTGATCTGAAAAAATCAGCATAAATGGTTCGGTTGCCCCACGCACATCAACGCGATATTTAATCGGATTAATACGCGTAAATGAAATTTTCGGTAATCCGCCACCTTGGGTAATGGACGTTGCACAACGATCTACAGTAAAAAGATTATTGCATTGCTCCCGATCGATAAATCCGATTCTTGGATCACCACCCTTAACGTCCACAAAAAAAGATACATTTTTTCCATACCAATCGCCGGCATGGTCATACGGTTGTACGCTGGTGGGTACATAAAAATGGGGAAGATACTGTTCTTTGTCTGCCTTATACAAGACATAAGAGCCGCTCTCGAATACTTTTTCACCCCGTAGCGTATCTACAAACTCCGCAAGCTCCTGCGGGCCGGAAACGGAGTTGAGGAATAATGAATATGGCCACGTTGGATAATAGTGGGTAAATGCCTTAGGGTCTCTGGTATAAAGAATATAGTTAACATTCAGAAGGCCAAGTAATTTTTTTATGGCAGTGCGTGTTTTACCTTTTGTTATTGCTTATAATAAATTGCCTAAAGAAATAAAAACTAAAATAAATCCCGCCGACTCAAAATAAAAATTCTCCATACCC
>CAZLDC010000014.1:11611-15388 GCA_964558385.1 uncultured Gammaproteobacteria bacterium | reverse complement strand
CTCTTGCCGGTACTATTTTGAAAGGTTGCAAGAGACAGGATTTGACCAGCTTCTTGTCAATGCCACGTACGGCAAGCATTTCTTCCGCGTGTTTTGTAAATACGATCCGCTTCATGGCCGTCGATTTCTGTGTGCTACTATACAAAACTCCCGCCGTTTTTGTCAATTTATTCAAAAAAACTATCTCTGGGGCCTGATCATTTTTTTCCCAACCCCGCATCGTGCGGACCAAGCGCATCAACGGTGAGCGTGTCACCGTCTTTACGAAAACACGCGCGGTGATGCCGGTCTATGCGTATTTCCCACTCGTTAGGAACGCCGGACATCTTTTTGGTATAGAGCGATGGATAGAAAAAATCCTGTTCCAGAAACAAAAATTGTTTTTTAACTTTTTTTTGGATAGAAGAGGGAAGCTTCAAAAACGCCTTTTCTGCATCATGCGAAAAGATAATTTTCATGAGGCGATCGAGTCGAGATACCGTACGAAATCTTTTGCTGAATCAAACGACTTGTACTTTCCGGCAGTAACGTCTTTTTTTGATCGCTCGATGCTTTGCTCCCACCACAAATCGCTGCCGTATTTGGCAGGGAGAATCTGACTGAGCCTTTTGCGTATAGCAAGAGCCGCACGTGAAAACGACTCCAAATCATCCAGGAGTCCCGAGAGCGCCTTTGTATCAATTTCTGTAGAAAGCGTTTTTCCGTTTGCCATATGACTTCCTTGTACCATGTTCTATAGGAACTGTCAAAACAATTTCCCAAAAAAATACCCGCCGGGGCGGGGGTTAATTATCCAATGAGCTCTCTCTTCAATAGCTTCCCCACAAACTGCACAGCCTTGCCGAGTAGCCCTAGGTCAAACCATGCTGATTTTTGCTTCGTGTAGGCAATATCGCTTTTCATCCATTGGTCAAATGGTCTAGAGTGATAGCCCTCAAAAATCCACGGGGAAATGATCCCGGGCTTGATCGCGTGTCGCTCCCGCATCCAGGGCTTCAATTTTTTAGCTTCCGCAATCGGCAGCGGTCGGGGTCCAAAAATGGCCATCTCGCCACGGATAACATTCATCAGTTGTGGTAATTCATCGAGCCCGACGTGACTTAACAATTTGCCAGTCCTCGTAAAGCGGGGATCGTCATACATCTTAAATACCGGTCCGCGCGCCTGATTGCGGCTTTGGTAGTAGCGTTTCATCCGCTCAGCTCCCGGCTTCATCGTTCGGAATTTAAGCATGGTAAACGGCTTTCCGCCCAGCCCCACCCGGCGCTGCCGGTAGAGGACGGGGGAGCCGTCAATGAACCAAATGAGGATGGCCACTACCCCCATGACGGGTAGCGCTGCTATAAATACTATATATAGGAAGAGTGAATATACCATATGGGAGAAAATCCAGGGCCTATCATAGCATAAGCACGTCCATCACCCCCACAACTCCCCGATAATCTGCTCGACAGTGCGGGTAATTCGCCACCAAGGATAATGACTGCGGAATTTCCTCACATCAGAAATATACCACTGATGATCGCCGAAGCGGGGAATGTCGACGAATGTTGTTTGGAGATTAGTGGTTCCAAGTCGATCAACGAGCGCCACCGCCTCAAGAAGAGAGATGTTTGAATCGCGCGATCCGCCCATGTTATACACTTCCCCCGGTCGGGGATGCTGATAAAACAGGTCAAATGCCCTGATCAGATCAGACACGTGCAAATTATCCCGGACCTGTTTGCCCTTATACCCGTAGACCGTATAGAGGCGTTCCTCTTTGGCACAGCGTACGAGATACGACAAAAAACCGTGCTGTCTCGCCCCCCGATGCGCGGGACCCGTGAGACACCCGCAGCGGAACACCCCCGTCCGGAGCCCGAAGTATCGCCCGTACTCCTGGACCATGAGATCGGCAGCAGTCTTTGATGCCCCAAATATGGTATGCGTCGTCCGGTCTATCGGCATTGATTCGTTGATACCTTCATAGAGCGGATGATCCGTCGGAAGATCATAACGGGTAGGGAGCTCAAGAAAGGGGAGTGCGTTAGGGGAGTCCCCATACACTTTATTCGTGGAGGTAAAGATAAACACCGCTTCAGGACAGTGCTTCCGCGTGTTTTCCAACAGGGATAGCGTCGCGCTCGCATTAATGGCAAAATCAGCCACCGGATCGGAAGCCGCCCAATCGTGGGACGGTTGACCAGCCGCGTGAACGATGAGGTCAAACCGGACGCTTTTAAACAAATCCTGTACTGCCCGTTCATCGCGAATATCCACATCGTGATGATGATACTGTCGGTGCGCAGTTACGAGCGACGAAAGGACACCGCTCGTGTCGCCGTCTGGCCCAAAAAACTGCTGCCGCATATTGTTGTCAATGCCATGCACGACCCAGCCTTTTTTGCTATAACACCGCACAGCCTCCGACCCGACGAGGCCGGCAGAACCGGATACAAGTATGTTGTTCGTTTTCATATAGTACCGTCATAGTATAATACTCCCGTCATGAAAAACACGGAATTATTTTTTGATTTGCTCATCACGATGACGAAAAGAGAACTCCGGGCTCGGTACAAACATGCCTTCTTCGGATTTTTCTGGCTTGTGGCCAACCCGATCCTACAGATGCTCGTCATCGGATTCATTTTTACGTTCCTCCTAAAAGAGCCCGTAAAAAATTATTTCTTCTTTCTGTTTAATGGTCTCCTGGTCTGGAATTTTTTTTCGTTGTCCCTCTCCAAAACGACTCCCGCCATCGTCTATGAGCGGGGACTCATTAAAAAATCCCGGTTCCCGCATGCGGTTATCCCGATCTCCATTATCCTCTCAAACTTCATTCATTTCCTCCTCGCGTTTCTCCTGTATCTCATACTGGTTCTCTTTTTAGGAACGCTAACATTCTTATCCATTCCGCTCATACTATTGAGCTTCTTGCTGCTTTTTGCCTTCATCGTCGGATTAAGCCTCCTGACGGCAAGCCTGAACGTCCGGTTCCGCGACGTGAGCTTTTTTGTATCTGCCCTGCTCATCATTTGGTTTTATGCAACTCCCATCCTGTACGCCCTCACCATGATCCCTCGCCACATCCTCTGGCTGTGGCGATTAAATCCGCTCACGTCTATTCTCCAGCTTCTGCAAATGGCCGTCCTGGGTTTACCCGGTCCGGGACCGGCGATGCTTGCCTCCAATATTGGAGTCATTGTGATCGTAACGATCTTGGGAATAACGGTCTTCCGCCGTGAAAGTAAATACTTCGACGACTGGCTCTGAGATTGCAAACCACCTCTTGACACAGGAAAAGAATGATATTATCATTTCATTAAAGTGCAAATATGTATACTTTACTGAAACCGGTGTCCGTCTCCCAAAAACTTCTTGAGAAAGGCGTTACTGTGTTTACGCCGCTTGAGTTTGAACGTCTCTTTGAGACAGCACCCCATCAGACAAAATATTTTTTAGAAACATACGCAACCATCGGTCTCTTTGCGCGTCTCAAGCGCGGCCTCTATGGACTCAAGACGAACCTACCCGACGAGCGAACGATCGCCAACCGGCTCTACGAACCGTCCTATGTTTCGCTTGAGTATGCGCTCGCGTGGTACAACATGATTCCGGAGGCGGTGTACGCCATAACATCGGCAACCACCAAACCAACACGCAGATTTACCGTGTTGGGCAAATCATACATCTATCACACGATAAAACGAGATGCATATACAGGGTATGCGCCTATCCCCGACGGAAACCGTGTTGTACTGATGGCGGACAGAGAAAAAGCGCTTGTTGATTACA